>PSRH01000097.1 GCA_003175915.1 Candidatus Melainabacteria bacterium
TGCTGGACGTCGAGACCAGGCAATAACTGCTTGGTCAATGGCATTCAGCATCATAGATGACATACGCGCCAGAGCCGACAGATACTTTCTTCGAGACCTGGTGTCGGCGCTTCGCGATGCAAGAGATTACTCCCGACAGCGTGTGCCAGGTGGCCGGTCTCTTGCAGCCCTTGCTTATCAAAGAAGGCTCGACAACCTGTTAGCGGCGAGAACAGATATTTTTAACAACGACTAGCGGCCTTGGGTCTGGCGCTCTTATGCCGCGACTAAAGTTGACAATTCTAATGCGCAGAAGTCGGGTGTTATCGGTTAAAGAGTAAACCCGAAAACAGGAGAGAATCTAATGATTATGGTTGTCCTCGGAATAGGCGCAATGCATTGATTGCGGCAATCACGCCTTGAAACCGGGCGGCTGCGAGTTGATTGCCATTGCCTAATGCTTCCTCGTGGAATATGGAGGCTATGGCAAGCCCTTCGCTTCCTGCAGAAATCAGCGCGCGCGCAGCACGGACATGCGGCCCTTCCCGATCATCTGCCCGCATCAATCTGTTGTCCATCAAGGTATTTGCTGCATTGATGAGGATACGTTTATGGATCTCGGCAACAGAAAGCGGTTTCCCAATATCTCGTCTCCCTTGACCAGGTCCAAGTTCAGCCCCAGGCCCTGCCGCTTGAGGATTGCGGGGAACTGCCCCTTGATGAAGTGCCTCGACAAGTGGCTGCGCGATACCTTGATTGTTGTTAGCTCGATCCTCACCAGGACGCCTACTAGCGCGTACACGGTAACCTCGTTGCTGTCGCTCCTCGTCAATCGCTTCAGGGGCAAGAGCCGCAGATGGGCCGGCCTCATGGTTGACTCGGCGCTGTTCAAGCGGAAATCGACCTGGTCTATCACTCATATCTCTCTTAAACCTCGCGGTCATAGGTGGCGAGTTCTGACCATCGAGTCAGAACTCGCATCACGAACATTACTCCTTAAACTTGTTCGAATTTTGTCTGCTTCATTTAATGTCACCAGCGGTGTTTGCCAGAAGTTGGGTTAAACAGATTCTCGTGAGAAATCGAGCTGGGCCCTGAGAATCTGCTCGGACACAACGGTCGGAAAAGCAAGAGCCAAGGCGATTGATCGTCGACGAGGTATCATGGACGTAGTCGGCTTCGGAGGACAAGCCAATCTCTTTCCATCCACCTGGCATTATGGTGAGACTTCTACTTCCCATTACTTTGTGCGCTGTGCTCTTTCAATGGCCCAGGCCTTCGCGAGCGGAGTCCTGGGAAAGCCAAATGCTATCAGCTACGCAAGCGAGAAAGGCGCTCCGGTTTAATGAAGCCAGACGCTTGTTTGAATCAGCTCTTAGGCAAGCAGAACGATTTGGTGAAAATGATCCACGGCTGACAACTAGTCTACGTGATCTCGCTGACCTCTACTTGGATAAAAAGGAGTACGCTAAAGCTGAGCCCTTATATTTACGGGAGTTGAAAATTCTTGAGACGTTCGGAAACAATTACCCGGACATTGCCCACGACTTGTTTTCGCTTGGAAGAATTTACTCCGCGCGACATGATTATACTAAGGCAGATAAGTACTACAGGCGGGCTGTTGTTCCTATCGAAGAAGAATTTCCACAGGCGAACGCCAGAGAACAATACATTTTGTATTCTGACTTGGCTGAGAACTGCAAGAACCTGAAGAATTACTCTGACGCAGAGATTTACTACAATAAAATGCTGGCATCTGGGCGGGTTTTTGCTCCGGGCAGACCAGAGATGGCAGAAGATTTAGTGCGTGTTGCAGAGAACTATGAAAACCTTGGCAAATTTGAAGAAGCAGCGAATTTCTACCAACGAGCAGCAGCACAATTCGAGAAAATCTATGGTGTCTCAGGCGGCTCAGTGACAGCGCTGTGTCAGCTGGCACATGTACGCCTGCGACAGAAAAACTTTGGCGAGGCCGACAAGGTAGCCGACCAAATTCACAAGGCTGCTCTCAAGCTTCGCGGTAAACAACAGGTGGTCTTAAGCACCCACATTGCCGATCTAGGTTCACAGTTCGCCGACGCTGGAAGATACTCTCAGGCGGAAACGGTCTACAAAGCAGCTATTTTAGTGGCGCCTAGGGACACAACCATTGGTCAACTTGACACCGGCCGCACACTCCTCCGACTGGCGGACGTGTACAGTAAACAGGAACGATGGGCAGACGCTGCAGATTATTATCAACAACTTTGCTCCCTGTACGAACGAACTTCGGGACGCAATAGCATTCCTTACATCCATTGCATTTCATACCTTGGTTCCAGTCGGACCAATCAAAAGCGATACGCAGATGCAAAGGTTCTTTTCCGATCGGCTCTCTCTTGCGCGGAACGATTACCAACCCGCAATTATCTAGAAGTAATCAACGCCTTACGGTGTTTGGCAACAGTAGCCCACGAGCAAAAGCAATTTCCAGAAGCAGAGGCTCTTTTTAAGCGTGCGCTGGACATTTCTAAAAAAAATATCGGTCCCAATTCTTCTATAACGGCTGACTGTTTACATGATCTAGGCAGCGTCTATCTCGATCAACAGAAGTACAACCAGGTGCTTCCCATTTATCGGAGGGCCGTGGAAATTTACCTCAGTCAGCCGGACCCTGCCACCCTCAATACTTCCTTGATGATAGAAACTATGAACGCGCTTAGCGTCATCTATTTGTCAGAAAATAACTACGCTGCGATCGAACCATTGTGCAGGAAAGCGATTGAATTATCGAAGCACTTCTCAACCAGTCGAGAAGCTTATGGTCGAACCTTATCGATATATGAGGACTTACTACGACGTACAAACCGGTTGAATCAAGCCGATCAAATCGCGGCTGAAGCAAGGTCTCTTCAGGAGCATGAGGCAGCAACAACGTATAGTCGATTGGCACCACAACTAAACCTCTGCAAATAGGATCGAGAGCACTTAGGACAGAATGCGGACAGAAACTTGACTCAGTCTGTTACCAAGCGCACGTGTCGAACAGATTCTCGTCAGAAATCGAGCGTACGATCTGTGTCAATGAAGATTAGTGACCACCGTTGCAGGTCAGTTGTTCTGCGTCCGGAAAGGAGCATGAGGTATGGGTGAGCAAGGCGAGCTTGGACGCTATAATATGATCGATCGCTTAAGTCTGAGAGGAAGCGAAAGCGACGGCCGGTCAAATGAAACTTTTTTGGCGTACATACTTCCCAATTTGTCTCAAGAGAGAAATGGAGTAGCTGATGAGGGTGCCCATAAGCGGCAAATGCGTGCGCAAATGCAAGCAGACATGCTTGAAGTGCAACGATATGTCCATATGCTTGGCTCGTCGAATCCCGGAGTACGGGCGGACGCAATTGACGCGTTGTCCGGTATGGGAGATCGAGCCGTGCCGGGGTTGCTTGCTGCTTTGAGGAATGGTCCTGTATTGGAAGTGCGCATGAGAATTGAAAGGCACACTATACTCGCGGATCTCGAAGCTCAAAGGCGAGAGGAACGCGGCTCTGTACAACCAGAGATTGGGAGCTTTGACGTTGTCACTTACTCAATTCAACGCGATGGTTTCAATCGGATTAGATCCATAAACTCTACTTATTATCACGATGACCGTGGGCGTCAGCGAAATCATAGAATTGGCGAAAGTGTGCCAGTACCCTCCCAGACAACACTACATTATTCGTCGATGCTCGATACCATCCCCAATGAAATCGTGACCGATCATTATCAATTCGAAGGTGCAGGTCGCTTCCGGCGTATACCAGGAACCAACACGTATGAGAGGTGTTGGCCAAGCGGGCTCTCAACGGGTCGTCATTATCGCATCGTGGTAAATCAGACGATGGGCACCATTACTTTTACGCCGATGCTAAGAGACGGTGAAATGGGACCTCCGAATCCGCCATTTTCAATCGATAGAGTTGGCTTTCATGGACGATAGCCACCTTTTGCGCGGTGAGACGGTGATAGCAAGGTTAGCGTTATAGCAGCTCTCTATCAAGGCAACTAAGCAAGGTTTAGGATCTATCTGTCAATGTAGCTGCGCTAGCTCGGTATAGAGTCTGTGTACTTTAGCCGAATATTTGGGGTTGTGGGCCAGTTTGTCCAACTTCGATCTTACTTCTTGAGTAAAATCGCCAACAGCTTTTGTAGGTGGATGAAAGTAAGAAAACTGTTCGATCGCCCGATTGTAATACTTTATAGCATCGTCGTAGTTGTGCAACGATAAATCTAGGGCAGCAAGTTCCCTGCAGGCTGAAAGTTCCCAACCATCATGGCGAAGGTCCAGCGGCGCAGAGTCAAGCGCTTTCTCATACGATGTTCTTGCTTCAAGAGTGTTTCCTTGCTGCACCTGCGCTTGGGCAGTTCCCAATCTAGAGAGAAAGGAGTCCGTTGGCCTGGCTTCAGGACTGTCGAGAACTTTTTGAAACCAGCTAAGGGCCTCGGCAGGATTCTTTTGATCATATAGAGAGATCTGTCCAGCGAGAGTCATGTACCTGGTTAACAGTGTTGCATTGCCGGCCTTGTGACTATTCGCGGCAACACCGTGCAGAGCTTCCTCCTTTGCCTTTTCTGGCTTACCCTGCGATCGGTAAAGTTGAATTAGGCAATCGGAAATGAATACATAGCTTGGATCGCAAAACCTGCGATCACCTACTAGATTGACGGCTTCTTTCAATTGACTCTCTGATTCGGCGTAGTTGCTCTGCGATAAATAAACGAATGCCAGCCCCACCCGGGGAGCGGCAGCTTCCAGAGGGTTGCTACTTGTTGTACATGCAAGAGCGTCTTTGTAGGATTGCACTGCCTTATTGTAGTTGCACTCGTACCTGCAAACGTCGCCGAGCCGTTGGAGGAGCTCGAAGCGATGTGAGGGGGTGAGTCTGGAAACTGCTGGCAGTACAAGCGAATACCAATTATCCGCTTCTCTAAAGCGACTTAGCATGATCAGGTTGTCGCCCCGATCAACGATGATGGACCAGGCATCAGGGTAGGACAGATCGCGATCAGAGAATTCGGCAGTCTTGAACACAGTTTCTGCTTCGTCAATTTTGCCGAGACGCTTTAGTATTCCAGCGATTTCACAGGTGCGCACAAATTTTGCCTTTTCAGGCACTTTGCCTTGAAACACTAATGCCTTTGCTTGTTCGCCATAGCGGAGTGCTGCCATGGGTTGTCCGGCTTCCACTGATAGATTTGCCGAACGCACAAGGAATATCGCTCTATCCGGACAATCCATTTCTGACAAGCAACGAATGGCACGGAGATACCAGCTCTTGGCGTCTTCATTTCTGTGCAGCTGCTTCAAGTTGTTGGCACGCGCGCATATGTTATCGTCCGTACGGCATAAGGCCTGAATATCGACTTGCTCTGCTTCTTTAAACAAGCTCTCTGCATCATCGCATCTTCCGGTCTTAGAAAAAGTCGTTGCCGCAACACGAAGAGCATCAAATCTACATTGTTTGCTGAGTGAAGGCGATAGCGCGATTAATTGCTTCAGGCGATCCGCGCAGTTTTCTGCTTCCTTAAGGTGGCCCATTTTGACGAGGCACGTCGTAAGTTCAGTAAAGATATGGCATTCAAGGCTGGCATCGGCAATGGCATGAAGATGCAAATCACGAAGCGCGAGCGCATATTGTTCGCTGGCTTGCTTGATGTTGCCTTTGTTCTGATACAACCGTGCCAGACTTTCATGGGCAAAATGTTTATCCGGGAACTTAGACCAGCTTGGCTCATTGATAGCATCATTGAGGGTGTGGAAAGAAGCCTCATGGTCTCCCCTTGCCGTTCGGATGCTAGCCAAATACATCATTATGGTATGGCGCCCCGGATCTTCATCGTACTTGTGCTCGTCTATAATCTGCAGCGCTGATTTCAAAGGGATTTCTGCTTTATCGAGCTGTCCTTGCTCCGACAAGGCAACGCCTAGTCCAAAAAGCGGGCGCACGCGGCCGATGTAAGATTCGCCCATTGAAGAAACTACCGACAGCTCTTGCTCATAGCATTTCTCCGCAAGCCCCCACTGCTCTTTTCGTCGATAGAAATCGCCTAGATGGTGCAGTGACTCTGAGTAACGAGGATCGTCTTGTCCGTCCTCTAAGGCGATCGCGACTGCTTGTCGATATTGTTTCTCTGCCTCGAGAACATTCCCCTCCTCCTCTGAGGTCTGCGCCTGTTTCATCGCCTTTATCCAGAGGCTCAGGTCTGAGCAGGATCCTGGCAGTGCAAAGAAGCAACACTGAATCCAAAAGGAAGCAGCTACCAGGCTGCTAAAGATCGTTGCTTGTCTATTCCAGCCGAACATCAGTAGGCGCTTTTGCTCCTCAAATTGCCACTTTTCCATGATTACATAGTATGCCTCTTTGTGCTAGGCGCAAAAGGATTGGTCAGGTTTTTTAAGTCAGAATCCGAACAGAATATCGTCATAAGCTAAAGAACAAATCGTTTTTTCGTCCAGCGTAGTTCATTTAACTACTCAGGGTGCTCGGCGGGCTTCGGTTTTGGAGTGGGCAACGTACTTGATTGTGTCGGCCGAGAAATAGAAAATGCTTGAGAGAGAACGCGATCGAACACCCCGCCAGCGGCCACTTGCAAATTTCGACTTGTCCCTCGAGGCCTGGGCGGCCCAGCCACACCTGATACAAGGTCAACAGGTTTGCCACTTGGAAGGTTGGTTGGGTCCTTTAGATGCACCCCGAACACCTAGACGACAACTTTCAACCGAGCAGGTTCGACAGCTTCAGTCGCGGCTCATCGAATTGATAGTCGACCTTGATAACAGCGCCATTGAGTCATTATTGTCGGTAGCGGTACGACAGAATCGAACAAACACGCTACGTACTCAGATTCAGCAAAAAATTGACGCAGCCATTCAATATATCCGTGATCATCCGGATACTCCTGCTGGAAGCTTAACTTTTCCGCAAGGTGCTGAGCCTCTTCCCGCTAGCGTGGTCACGCGTATTCGAGAATACATCTCCAACGAAAACAATACTGCGCTGACCAATCTTAGAAATGAATTGGTCCAGACTGCGTTGCAGAGCGAGCTCCCCGCTGCTTTGAGGGAGCGACTCAGGCAACTTTTGACTGCTGAATCGCGCGACGGCACCTTTGGAAATGTCTCACGAGCAACCTTTAACAGAATCTGCGCATGGATTCGCCAACAAGTCATTGACACTCTGCAGAAATTGGACGATCGGATGCTCGCCTTTCCGCCGGGCTGCCCTGTGGAACCTCCGCTCAATCCGATAAGCAATCGGCACGTCTCCAATGAACTATTCAGAGCGATGATTCGCCGCATGAGACCAGGCGAGCCCGGAACAGATATAACTTTTCAGATGCCGACACTGGCCGGTGATGCTGTCCCTACCCCACTGCAGATGTCGAGAGTATTGAACGCTCTGACCTGGCTTCGTGACGCGGACGAACTGGTGGCACCGATCCAGCAAGAAAGTCGCCGTCAAGCTTTGTCGACGCTGATCACTCGCTTCAACCGCCCGGGTTGGGGGCGCGATCGATATAGCAACGATGAACAGTGGGAAGCCAGAGCAGGGGCCTTAGTCGACCTCGAACTCCAGATGCGTCGCTGTGCTGAACTCATACTTCTGCTCAGGAGGAAATTTCCTAACTTTCCGCTTCATGGTGTGGTGGGAGGGAGTCCAGCGTTTCCTGGAGAGATTGAAGTGAGGAACGGGCGGCTGCATCGGATTGTCCCGGAGCTGCCGGAAACGCTCGAATTGACCCTGGAGAATAGACGGCGCATAGAACGCTGCCGTGAGTGGCTGCGTCAGCATGGCACAAGAGTGGATCAACAACTCGCGAGGTTGTTCGGTGCTACGGATAACCAGGCCAATATCTTTATGCTTGGAGATGTTGAGCCGGCTCCAGGGCAACCCCGCACAATAGGTGGCAGGACTTTCAATCTCATTACCTTTGATATTGAAGTGGTCGACAATAAAAATGGCACTTACCGCGTGACACCAATAACTCGCTATCGCAATAGCCCCTGGTACAACTACTTAAATAGAATAGTCGACGGCACTGTTTATAGGCAGAACGGCACGACGGAGGTCCTGCGCGCAGATGACCTGGTGCTTGTGAATCGACAAGGTTCGTTTGAACTGATGACGGTTGCAGATTTGCAGAGCTGGAGACGCAGTCACGTATTCTGGGGTGGCGTTCGCGATGGCGTAACGGCTGCAGTAGATCTCTCCATGATTGTATTAGGCGGCGTAGAGATGAAAGCTGCTTGGACGGCAACGGCGCAGTTGGCGGCCCGGTCTGGTATGGGTGCAGCAAGGAGCTACATGATGCGCACGCTCGCCCTTCGACGCGGTGGAATGCATCTTTTGTTGGGAGGAAGCGGCATTTTGAGTAGTGCGCATTTCGGTGATCCAGACGTAAGTATCCTTGGGGTTAGTGGCGAGCATTTGAGGACTGCCAGGCACTACGCTTTCCTCATCGACGGTGGTTTGCAGATTGCGGGCAAACCAAGCCTTGCAGCGCTAGGCTCTCATAGAGCCATTTCCAGCGGAATCGAGCGGGTCATTGCCAGCCGGTGGTGGCTGCGTATACCTCACCGCGTGGCAGGCAATCCTGCCCTTCCAATGGCAATGGTAGGTTTGGGTCTAGCCAACATTTTTGGTATGTTCCGTAATGCTGGCCAAGATGGTGGAGACACCATAAATGTAAGCGAGTTTGCTGATGCCAGACCGAGAGCAGCTTTCATCGAAAGCTCAATGCGCCATCTATTAAGAAACGCCGATTTCAGTACAACTGACATCAATCGACTGCTTGGGATTGTAGCTGACAACAGGCCACCGCAACAACCGCCACAACGCAGACTTGCTGTAGAACAAAGCCTCGTGGCAGAGTTCAATCGGCAGGGAGCAACAGAAAAACAAAAGCTGGCTGCTGCGGCTTTGCTTCTGATAGAGGCGGCGAGAAACAGTGCCGAAGGTACGATTCCGGCCCATCTTGGCCAAACAAACAGCGGTATCGCATCGCAAACCGTCAAGGACTATGTTCTCGGTCGTTTCCAGAACAGCTCAAATCCCGAAATCAGATTGCAGGCGGCGCAGGTCCTGGTGGCAACCAATCAGATTACCGGCCAGGAATTCGCTGCTTTCTGCATGACCATTGCCAGAAGTGCCACCACCTCCAAAAGTGTACGCATGCAGGCGATCGTAGGCGTATCGATGAGTATGATTCTGGCGGGAGCCGCGGAAGCTGAATTGGCTCGGCTCGTCCAATCTGGCCAAGCCACGAGTGCGGATGCCTCTAGCTATCTTGTCGACAGTTTCGGTGTAACTAAGAGTGATCTTCGGACATTTTTGCGTTCGATCGCCACTCGGAGCGAAGAAGATCGCGACCTGCGCGCGCTCAGCGCAGCTATTCTTCATCTAAGTAATCACGGATCTTTCAGGGATGTTATGACCCGATTGCAAGAACTGGCCGGCCGCTGGCGCGCTGCAGCAAATCAGCCTGCAGGTTCATTTGCAACAGGCACCATAGCTGAATTAGCCCTGGACTTATCTTTACCTGTGACTAGCGGAGACTCGCAAGCGGCAAATAACGCAAGGAAATTATTCAATGCGGCCACCACTTTGCAAATGTTGGGCAATGAAGCATTTGCTCCAGTCTCTCAGGTGCCACGATTCGGTATAGCATTGACTGTCAATCCAGATGCTGGATTCTTTGGTGCGGTGCAGCCATTGTCTGCCCTAAATCCCGGAAATGCGTTGACACCACAAGGATTAAACGATGCACTGATAACCTGTGTGAGCCCCGCTAGCCCCGAGATAGCGGTGCAGGCCCTTAGACAACTCTTGCCTGGTATTGCCAGCTTGACGAACGGACAGGTGAACAGACTGAGGGAAGCAGCACGACAATTGCTGGCCAGATTGACACTTCCAAATCAAGGAGTTTCGGACGCTCCGGTGGAGAGCGGATTGATTGATGGATTGGGTGCTTTATTCCGAGCGCCAGCACTGGCGATTGGCATGAATAACATTCTGGATAAAGTAGCTGAACAAGAACAGCAGACTAGAATCATTTGCAGGCAACAACTTATTGAAATGTTGCCGGAGTTATTCCTCGGTGCTTCCGACATGCAGAGGAATCGCATAGTTCGGCAACTGGGAGCAACACTGCGGCCTGAAGGTGCCATGCTAGCAACTGATACTCCGGAACTAAGGAGAGCAGCAGCAATTGCAATCGGACGCCTGATTGAAGGCCGGCCCGTAGCGCGCTCGTTTGTGGGTAAGCAAACCGGTTTCCTTCAGACCGATGTGCTATCACCGTTACTTGGAGGACCAGTCAGTCCAGTAACCTTGCTCAATCAGAATTCAGTATTGAACGATCCTTCGCCGATCGGAAGGCTTGAGGCAGCTTTGACGTACGATTCGGCGCCGCTAGTGAGAATGGCTGCTTTAGAGGCACTTTTGCGGGCGAATCCAGCCACACTGGCAAACGGCAAAACATTGCAGGAAGTCTGCACCCAGTTGCTTGAGACAGAAACTGATCCTGCTGTCTTGGAACTCTTGCGCCGTGCGGAGTTTGTCCACCGTTCGATCGATCCGACATCGCCTGATTACCTCGATGAATTTCAAAGAGCAAGACGCGATCTTTTGCAGTCCCTTAACTGTCGAGGAGATAAATCACTCGCTGGAATACCCGAGTTCATTTTCCAGCATTGCTCTACCAGCCATACGCTCACCCACACACCCAATTACAATCAGCCGTACCACAATCTTAATCACAATGCTTTAAGGACCATGGCCGAAGGCAACGGTCCTCATTCAATGAACGCGCTGAAGGCCCTTGCCTACATGATCGTTTCTAACGGCCGGCCATTCGAGTTAGGCACGAGTCAGTTTGCGGCAGTTTGGAATTCAGTCAATACACTGTTTCATTTGTGCCGCGGCGTTAATCCAAATACAAACCCTCAGAAAGCGCGTGACATTCTTTGGGCGCTGGAGCTCTGTCTTGTTTTGCAACCTAACCTTGCTAGTGGACATCGCCATACCCTGCTCGAAAGTTACATGCACCTTGTTGGTCGAATGCCTGCAGATCCGGCATTACGTCAGAGAGCCGCCGTAGTGGTTGCCACAGTTCTACAGCGAGACTTTGTTTCTTGGCGTCCGAATAATGCTCTCCAGTTAGCATGCATTCGATATCTAGAAACCTACAAAACCAGGGCGGCCCTGCCAGTGCTTGAACTTATCGCCAGAACAAACAGAAATGGCCCGGTGCGCACAGCTGGGCGGGCACTGCTTGAGGAACTCAGAACTGACCCGGACGTAGTCGGACCAGGTACCATCGGTGGCCCTCGACGAGGCCAAGTTGCCTTTGATGATGCCTATGAGCATTTACAAAGGCAACTCATCGATCAGGTCAATGGTTTATTTGCACCTCCAGGTGTACCGATCAACGGTCCGGTGATACCGGATATAACAGAAGTTCCTGGCAATACGCCAGAACGCCGCGCCTTACTCAGGGGCTTCGCAAATGGAACCTGGTTCGTTGATAACGCTAACGTGGCGAGGGCTCCCCAGCTGCAATTCATCTGGTGGAACTCGCATCAATATCCAGCCCAAGGCGGACAGCGCAATCCCGAGTTGGGATTCACGAATCTCCTGGCATTAGCGCGCGCTGACGGAAGCACGGCTCCGGAACTGGCGCAACGAAATGCGGAGCGTAAGGCGCAACGGGAGGCTAGACTTGCCTTAGCATGGATTGTCGCTGTCAATGGCGAGGGGTTAGTTCATTCGAAGCGGGATGACTTCGTGCGGCGCGCGGCAGCATGTCTGGCCGAGCTTTCGGCAAGAAGTATGGAGGGGCTTGCTGATCTCGATACCGTCCTGGAAAGCACTCTGATGGGACAACCTTTAATGTCCCAAGACCGGACGGTAAGGAATCACTTGATCACGGCGCTGTGGAATCGACGGCAATCCAATGGAGGCAGCATCAGCAATGCTCACGTAGCATTGATTCTTGCTGGAGCGTTACGTTCTGAATATCAGACGATGCCGCGTCCTGATGAACCTGGATTTACCGTTAGTCGTGATATGCAGATTAGCATTCTCCAGAAGTTGGAACAGCTTGGTCATAAAATGTGCGCCCCAGTTGTAGAGGCACTCGCCCTGCATCATCCAGTAGTGGCAGTGCGCACGAGAGCGGAACAAACACTGTTGGCACTTAACGACAATGTTTGGCGCGTCTGGAACCGAACTGTTGCTGACACTACCACCAGTTTGGCAGCTCGCACCATAGCTTTACGTAACGCGCTTGCGGGAAACGGCGCGCACGATGGCGTTGTTCAAGCTATCTTCAACGCTTATAAGGGCAAACCAATAATTGCTAACAATACCCTCTACCGCCTTTATCTTTCCGCGCTTTCCGACAGACGGGATTACGTGCGGCTTGCCACTGCGCTAGTTGTCCTACGCAGCGAAAATACTGCCTTCACTGTGGCTGACAAACGCAGAGCAATGACTGTAGCGGCAGACGCGGCTCTCCACGGGGTTCACATTGGCTTGAGGAATTCAGCACGGCAGATACTCCTGGACAATCTTACGAACGGGACCAATACTGTGGAACCAGTGCCCGGCAGATCTATAACCATTACCCGTAACTCGGAGGGACTAACATTAGTCGAATCGACGAATGGCCGCGTTACGGCTGTTCTCCTTCCAAATGGCAAAATTAGAAGGTTCTTCTACGATAGCGACAATCGCCTTACCCGGTACATCTCTGACGACAACACGGAGTACACCGTTGTACAAAGAAGCGGCAACCAGCTTACCTGGTCAAACGGTAGGGGATACCAATTCGTTTCCGAAGGTAATGCAATAACCGCAGCCGGCGCCGTAGGACATGGAATCCAATTCCGCATATCTCGAATTACATATCCGAATGGGGTCTATCGTGAATTTGGCTATACTGGCTCCACGCTCACCCACCTGAGAGACGCTGCTGGCAGAGAATATGATCGGGTGCGTCTGAACGGGGCATGGACAGATATCTGGACAATAAATGGCGATCCAGACAATATTTGGGTGGGTACTGTGGAGGCTAACAATGAAGGAATATATCGGGAGTATTCTCCTCATCTTGGTTCCGAACGTACCGTAAATCCCGACGGCACAGAAAGCTCAAGCCGTTCAGCCCGGACACTGAATCTGGGTTCTGGTCGACAACTGATTATCGAATCCAACGGACGGGTTGTAGTTAAAGTCAATGGAGAATATGCCAACCTAACCGTAAGTCTGGGCGAAGGTCGAGAGCTTCAGCAATTTGCACATGGCGCATCTTTCTTACGCGAGGATGGTCGCCTGATTCAGGCGAGCTACCCTGAAGGAAGCAGCCCACCAATGAGGCGCTTTGAATACCGAAATGGCCATCTGTCGAGAATGATCTTCCAGCGAACGGGCCAAGCCTCTCCTACAATTTCAACACGGCAATTTACCGATGCGGGACAGCCGACGAACAGCTGGCAAATAGCCGGACCAACTTTTAATGCAACGGTCACAGGGACACTGACAAACACCAATGGCGATTACCTCTGGGTTGGTACGAATGGATGGCAAGAAGCCCAAAGTTTCGCGACTGGTGAATCTGTAGCGTACAATACGAGATAATTTGATGAACGCTCGGAACTGGGCGCAGGAACAGGCGGTGTTCTAATGCGTGAGAAAATACCTGACCGCTTCTTCAGCGAACATTGTGATTGGTACCAATCGACCGCCAAGGCGAGCTCGCCCGCGTTCGAAGGCCCTACGGAATGCTTCATGCAGCCTCAGTCTCGCTGGCGCTCGCACTGCTTCGTTTGGTGAAGTCAGAGCGGCATGTTGTGCTTGTGTGGCTGTGAGCTGAGTTGTGAGCGTTGCATGCTCAGCCCGCAATGCTTCTCTCACTGAATCTTCTGTTGCATTGTCAATGCGCGTCTGGAGCTCAGTCCTTCGCGCTTGCAAGCGCCGGACCTCTTCAGCAACACGATCTATTTCGAATTGCCGAAGTTGTTCTTCCGTCAATTCTCGACCGCTCGCGTTTCTCATCACTAGTCCGTGTTCCGTCATTTCCATGTGGCCCTGCGGGGCATGCACTAATGGTCGGGAACTATTGAGGGCCAGGCGAGCCTCATTTGCGTGAGCACCAACGACCACTGTGTTGTCTGCGTTCACACTAAACTGGATAAAGTCGGCCAGAGCATTTCCCGTGAGCCTGATATTGCGCAGTGTAGGCCCATGCGTTGCTTGAGGTCCGCTAAGTTCCGCCACTCGGTGTATCCGATAAAGCTGATCGTAAAGACTGCCCAAAGTTTCGTGCAATTGGGCATCAGTAATAGGACCGGTCAAGCTAGTAGTTGGCAATTCAATATTGATTGCGGTCACTTGTCCACCGGAACCAAGTACGAGGGTGTGGTTTGCTATGGTGGCCCCGCCACCTAAATGGGGATTTTCAACAATGTGGATACGATTGAAAAGTTGTGCTCTCTGCGGAAATAACCTGGCCCCGGTTTCACGAATAAATGCTTGGAACAAATTCGCCCGGTTTGCGGGAGTTGCCTCACCTCTCAAATCGTTTATGAACTCCAAACATGCCGCTCTGTAGTCTGTGATTACTTCAGGGTTAAAGAATCGAGAATTTCGATTCTGGCGTTGAGCCTGCCCAAAGGCCTGCAATACAGATAATCTTCTCGCCTCAGCATTTGTACCACTAAGCGGCAAGGGCTGGCGTGCCGATACTTCAGTCGCCTCTTCTGTCACTTGGGTCAGCACGGGCTCCGGGGTACTCGTAATAGTTCGGCTTTGACGACCGATTTCGAGAAGCTCCATGTCGGTTCGGGTCATTGGATCATCAAAGAGATCGCGGTTAAGTCGTGAGCCGCCTCGCCCGGTTAGACTCGTTCCGAGTCGCCAACCTTGACGCGCTGTATAGATTAGACCTCTGCCCGTAGCTGATAAACCGCGTCCTATACCAGAACCGATTCCTGACAAACCGTGCTTACCAATTGCTCGTAGGCCCATAAGGGCAGCCACACCGGTTACCCCATAAGCGGTAAGCTGCCATCCAAGTGGAACCTCATCTTCCCAAAATCGCGTAAACCAGCCCCTTTCTTCGCGATCGTTCAGTCTTGCGTCCCTCTGTTGTCGTTGGCGCTCGTTCATCTCCCCAACTGGCACGGGACGGTTGCCAATCGGATTGTCTCCAGGCTGTGCAACCTGAATGGCAGGATCTGGAATATTACCTTGCCGAACTTCAATCTCATCAAGATTCAGTCCCGCTTCCGGTCTGCCTGCCTGGCGTGGTGGATGGACGATGTACAGTGGTGGCTTATGAGTTTGCAACAAGGCGTTCAGCCGTGTGCGGACGGTTTCTCGCTGACCTGCTGGCACTCTCCGCCACAAGGCTCGAAAGCGAGCGCGAATTGCCGCTGCCACTCCACCGGCCTCACCCGCTCCAAAGTACTCTCTGATAAGCCCATTCAATCTCTGTGCGGTTGCCTCATTCCAGAAGCGGCCGTCTATAGGAATTGGAACAATTCTGACAGTCTCAGTTCTTGCACCGACAGTCTGGGTAAACGTGCCTTCGATGGTGGCGGGGCGCGAGGGGTGATTAGACCCAGCCACCACTTGCAAATTGAACTGATAACCCCGGAGATTTCCATTATTGAGTAGTGTGCACAGTTGGCCAGCAACCCGCTCTCGGTCAGCCTGATCTGTACAGTCGTTGAAGATTCCGGCTATTTGTCTAAGAAGCCTTTCGGCTGTATCCGTCGTCCTGCCTGGACGAATTCCTCCTTCTCCGGCCGGGCCTGCTCCCGTAAGCATTGCTCTGCAGTAATTTATGATTGGTTGCCTAAGCTCCGTTGCCTCAACTGCACGTGCCTGGGCCAACAGAATAAGATCGCGGGGTCGCTCTCCGAGCAGTTGACTCTCACGGAGCAATCGCGAATGCAGCGAATCTTCGCCGCGTTCCCTCCTGGTCTCAAATTCCCTCATGGTCGTTCTCTCCCTGCTCTAAGCGGCGATTCAATGCAACCTTCCGGAGCAATCGTAAAAGGCGATTTTGACCACATTCTGGCCAGGTATGGCTCGTCATCCCAGCAACCATACGGTTTTCCCCACTCCGGACAAAATCGTTCGCGATAAGACAGAATCTGGTCAAAAGGATTGCATAAGGTTCGAGTAGAGGTCATGAAGTCTTCTTCCTCAATAATGAGTTATTTGGAATTTAAATCCGTCAACGTATGCGAAACGGGACAATTTGTGCCAAACCGCGCTCTTTTCGCCATCCTTGCCATCATCTTTATCAATTGTTGCGCGTTCGCTTCTCCTGTACTGGCAGTCGAGCCGCGGCCACCAGGTTTAGTACCACTCGCAGGTCCGCCGCCTGCGCCGGGTGGACCCAATCCGCCGGTGCTTATTCGTGGAGATGAAGTACCGATGGCCCCGGCCACGGGAACATCCGAGAGAGGCCCAGGCAATTGGTTTCCTCACCGTCCTGAAGAAGCTCGGATGCCAAGTAACCTTGGCCGCTATGCGACAAGCAATGGACGTGGTGTAAGAGGGGTGCTGCCAGATTCGGAACCGCGGCTTGCCCCCAACGCCGATCTAGATGATAGCTCGCTTGAGCGCATTCAAGAACGTCAGTATCCATATCCAGAATATGACATGAGCGGCCCTGTGGTGACACGTCGGGTAGAAACAACAACTGGACCGAGAAGCGAGGACGTGGCTACAAAGTTTATTTCTTTGGACCTTGCTGGCCGAATTAACTACCAGCCAAATCAAAGTTGGACAACCCATGAGCAACAGAGATCACCTTTGCCCACGGTTGCCCTCTTCTCTCGCATCCTTGTTATTCTTGGCGTGGTGTTTGCCACAGTCTACATGGCTTTTGCAGCAATGGGAGTTGTCCTCGGTCACAAGGACGCTGGTCAGAGAGTAGTGGGCACGGCCGGAGGTCTTATGCTCCTCTTGATGGCCTATTCGATTTACAAATTGGTGATGATTCACGCTTTTCTGTTTCCGAACTCGTCCACGATGTCTATACACGCGAATCCAGAACCTTCCAGGCAAGCTCTCCACCCTGCCAATACG
>PSRH01000174.1 GCA_003175915.1 Candidatus Melainabacteria bacterium
GAGAATCTCAGACGCGCTAGTTAAGGCATCATATGCTTTGTCATAATCCTTCGCGACAAGATACATTTCCCCCAGCTCTTTGTATGCGGCGCCTTCAGCTGCAGACCCGGAGCCAAATGTCTTCTGGTACTTTCTGATGGCGTCGAGTAGAGCCTGTACCGCCCCTTTAAAGTCACCCCTTTTCCTCTGCTCATGACTTTCTAGAATCTCCGGCGATCGCTCTGGACTAATTGGGGGCATCTCCTGTGGAATCTCAAATGGCACTTCTCCAAGGGTATCCTTTTCGATTTTTTTCTCCGCATGCCTCGACAAAACTAAGGCACCTACTGCCAACAAGCCGCCGGATACCAACAAAACCATAGCGCTGTTCATTATCAAAGACTTCGCACCCTTTCCCTTCATTGCCGCCTGTGGTGTTGTTGATCTAGTCGTCGGTGTGGTGGGAAGGCTTTTGATAGGTTCGCCATTAAGCAATCTGATCAGTTCTTCTTTGACTTCTTGCGCAGACTGAAAGCGTTCTTCCGGTAAGCGATTCAAAAGGCGCGAAACGACATGCTCAACCTGCTCAGGAAAGCTTTTTCCCAAGGACCCTTCAGTAAGTGGAAGAGGCGGATCGTTTTCTCGTTTCATGAGCGTAGACATAGGACTGTTGCCGATATGTGGCGGGCCACCAGTCAGGGCTTCGTACATTGAACAACCCAGGGAATAGAGGTCGGATCTGTGATCTACCTGACCACCCCTCGCCTGTTCGGGGCTCATATAAAATGGACTGCCGACAAGTTGACCGGTTTGCGTAATATTGAGAGACGTCTGATCAGGAGGAGTTTGAATTTTTGCCAATCCAAAATCCAGGATTTTTACATTCACAGAATTGTCACCATATCCGGTGATAATGATGTTGCTTGGCTTTAAGTCTCTATGGATGATCTGGTGTTCATGAGCATGCTCCAGTCCTTCGCAAACTTGAATGAAGATTCTGAGGGTTTCGTCTACTGGAATCTGACCTTCTTGGGCGATCTTTGCAGCAAGGGTAACGCCCTCAATTAACTCCATGACCAAATAGGGTTGCCCCGATTCCGCAACTCCTGAATCGTAAACCTTAGTCAAACAGGTGTGGTCCAAAAGTGACGCAGCTTTGGATTCCTGTTGAAAGCGGACAATTGCTTGGGAATCAGGAACCCGGTTGGCAAAAAGCAATTTGAGAGCTACGAATTCGTTCGACTGGACATCTCGGGCTTTGTAAACGATACCCATACCGCCTTGCCCGATATAAGCAAGGATTTCGTAGCGGCCATTTATAACGCTGCCTACAGCTATTGCGGCTCCAGCGTCGGTTTCAACCAAAGTTCAGCTCCAGCGTTAACGAGGCGAATCGGTGCCAGCCTCCAATATTCTTCCCTGCCCGCACTACGGGGAAACGCTTGTTTCTTTATTGAACCCTCTGACCGCGAGGACTTATCGCTAATTCAGCACAGGATCCTAGCCCTGTCCAACAGAAACTACGACCTTACCAAACTGTTGATTTGCTTCAAGATAGCGGTGCGATTCCACGATCTGATCGAAAGGAAATACTTTCGCGATAATGGGCTTAAGGGCGCCTGATTTCAAGCCATCCGCGACAAACTCGATGCCTTTCTTCAGGGCCGCCGGATCTCCACTCGTAGTCATGATCATAGCGCCGGTAATGATCGGCCGCTTAAAGATCATGTCGAGGAGCGGTAGCGTGGTCGGTTCTGGGCTCAGCGCGCCATAAAGAATAATTCTCGCTCCAGGAGCGGATGCAGAAACCAGCTTCGCAAAGGTGGGGCCACCGACGGGATCATAGACAACAGTTGCTCCCTTGCCCCCAGTGATGCGAGCGACTTCGGCAACTATTTCCTGTTCATCGGTGACAATCACGTGAGCAGCACCGGCCTTGAGGAGTTGCTCCTTCTTGGCACTGGTTCGCGTTAAGGCTATAGGCTTGGCGCCGACTTGATTTGTAATCTGAATGGCCGCTATTCCTACACTGCTAGATGCTGCCGGTATAAGAACGGTATCTGATTTCGTCAGCTTCGCAGTACCGATGAGGGCATCATAGGCTGTCAGGTACATCATCCATATTGCCGCAGCTTCTTCAAATGAGAGATTGGCTGGATGTTTTACAACAGCGTGAGCAGGTGCCAGGACCAGCTCACCGTACATGCCGTACTGGTTCAAGGAAAAGGCCGGCACAACACTCACAGCATCTCCCACTTTGAATTGGGTCACGCCACTACCTACGGCATCAACGATTCCGGCGGCCTCGTAACCTAGTTTAGCGGGAAATTTCGGATATTCCGCATACTTACCTGAACGAAACATCGACTCGGCACGATTGAGTCCCAGTGCTTTTACACGAATACGCACCTCCGAAGCCTTCGGCGCGGGGACATCCGCGTCCACAATCTTCAGCACTTCAGGTGCACCAATTTCAGAAAATTGAACTATTCGCGACATAGTTTGTTCCCCTCATCTTGTAATCGGAATTCAAGGTACGACATCACGCACGGCATGAGTCGAGGCTCATAATAATCGTTGCTATTTTACCGCTAAACAAAGCAATGTAAGGGTTCGACACGGGCTAATCGTGGAACAAGAAGAAGAGAACCGCTTACTTAAACTACTGCGCTTTTTCGCAGCGACGCACAGGGAGATAGACGATGCCGAATCGATCCTCAAGGTCCCTGTGGATTCTCTCGCTTATATTGCTGAGCCTGTTCGCCTTTCCACCGCGTCTTTGTGCTCACGAAGAAATAGCCCCGCTTTCCATACAAAAGCTCGGATTCTTCAAATTCAGACGTTCAATTTTTAAACAAAGAGGCTTCGGCTTTAATAAACATGCTCCATCTCCGCCTCCCCAACTTTACGTTCCTCCTCAAGTAGCTTCTCTCCAATCAAACGACAGAATTGCTATCGCAGGCGATAGTGTTACCTACTTGGGCTTTCAACCCGGCGGCTGGGTAAGTCTCTGGCAGCAATACGTGCAGACCTATTACCCTTGGATGAATTTGCAGTTCCTGGACTATGGCGTTCCTAGTGATCATTCAGCCGATTTGTTGGCGAGATTTCCCGCAATACTGCAGAGCAACCCCACCGTTGTTATCATCTACATTGGCCTCAATGATGGAGGCTATGGTACATCCTATCTTCCACAGCAAAGCGCCAATATCCAGGCGATGATTGACCAATGCAGAGCAACTTCCTCTGTGCGCATGGTCGTCTTGGTCAGTCCATTCTGCTATGGCGAACAATACGACGGACAAAATCCTTACGACAGTGTCCTCAATGCTATGCTTGCTTCTCAAGCAAGTCTTGCCGCACAAAACAATTGTCCTTTCATCAATCTACGTTCACTCTGGAATTCCGCCGAATATGTATATAATCACAGTGATGCTTCCTATGGGATCCTGTGTGACCCACCTGGCGTTCATCCCAATGCTCTTGGCGCCCAGATCATTTCAGGCGCGATGATCAAGAGCTTCGGAGAATGAAGCTGCCCAAGTGTAGCGATTTTCTACCTTCAACCAGCTTATTGATAACAACCAGGCACGTCTCTTTAATCAAAATAAGCCATAGCTGAAACGCTTCTTTCATCTCTCAACCGGGAAATCAAGAGTGCGAAATTATTCAGCTAGTGTCGCTAGCGCTCGGGTTGTAACAGCAACTGGGTCCGAAATTGGACCATGTTAGCAGTCTCATGCATAGTTCATGAACATGTGAGAAAGTGTTGCCGTCCCGCCTTCTAAACAGGGAAGGCAAGCGGCACCCGGTCAATACTTCGTCTAAACCTCGGGGTAAATATCTTGAAACTGCAAAAATCCGTTTATGGATCGGCAATAACCATTTCCGCGCTCTCCCAGTTGCTAGCTGGGGCTCCCGCTTTTAGTGAGACGACAAGCGAATCATCAACTTCAAAAACGGAACACTCTGCTAGCACTGGCAAAATCTTCAAGGGCCAAGTCAGCAATGAAGTGACTGCAGGAGAGAAATCCCTGCTGTCCGGTAACTACGCTGAAGCCACAGACATGTTTCGCAAAGCCTTGAGTAGCGATCCGCGCGATCTGCCAGCTCTTTCTGGTTTAGGATTCGCCCTTGCCCTCCAGTTTAAATTGGATGGCGCCGAGCAGCAATTTAACCAGGCGCTCAAGATCAAGCCTACGGACCCTCTTGCTCACGCGGGTTTAGGGTTAGTGAAGCTAAGCCGACTACAGTCATCGTCTATGGATGTTATCAAGCAACGAGACGCAATTCTGACAAGCGCCGAATCAGAGTGCATGACTGCCCTCAGGACAGATCCTAATCAGCCAGTTGCTTTGATCGTCCAGGGACTTGTTTACAAAGAGCAAGGCAAGCTTGATCAGGCGAAAGAAAGCTTTTCCAAATCGATCAGCCTTGATCCAAAATATTCTTCTGCTTTCGTTAACCGCGGGCTCATCACATTGAAGCAAGGTGATACCGCCGGCGCTATCACAGATTTCAAAGAAGCCATCAAGATTCGCTCCTCGAATTCGACGGCATATTATGCGCTTGGCAAGGCCTACACCCAACTCGGACAGTTGGATCAAGCCTACTCAGCTCTAAATACGTCGCTTTCACTTAAGAATAACAGTGCGCCAGCTCACATTGCTATGGCTGACGTCTACCGCCAGCAGGGTAATACCGTCGCGGCCATCAAAGAGTATAAGGCAGCGATCGCCATCAAAGCTGAAAGCGAAGATGCCTATCTCAGGCTGGCCGATCTCTATGAAGGACGGGGCGATCTTGAAATGGCTGCTGCCGATATTCGCTCGGGTTTGGAACTGAACCCGGCAAACCTTGATTTGCAACGGCGGCTGGGAGACATTTCGCTCAGTCTGGGCAAGGCGGATGATGCACTCAAGCAATACACAACAGTGCTCAGTGCATCACCTGGCGATGTCCAGGCCGTAAATGGGATGACCCGCGCCTTGGTACTCAAAACTGAGAAAGAGTCGCAAGGGGCATATTTCCTCTCGAACAATTTCGAATCGGCTGACAGCTACATCAAAAAAGCAATCAGCTTGAATCCTAACAACCTCGAACTGCGCCTGGCCGAAGCCAAGCTAAGAGCAATGTCCGGTCAGCCAGTCGATCTCTCTACAGTCGGCAATCCAACAAATGATCCGGAGCGAATCGCATATGCCGAGGCAGCCCTGGCTCAATATAAATTCCAGGATGCCTCTCAAGCGATGACCACGGTTATCAACAATTGCCAGACTCCGGAGCAGTTGTTCGCGGTAGGGGATATGGCTTTGCTAACAAGAGATCTGGATAGCGCCGAAATGGCTTATAAAAAAGCCGGAACGTTGCCTGGAGACGAGGTGGCAGCACGTTCACGCCGGGGAATGTCGCAAGTGGCCGACGCCAGACAAAAGTCCAAGCAGGAGCTGACCATGGCCACAGATCTCGCCAACAAGAATCAGCTAGCAAGCGCTGTTGACAAATATCGATCAGCAGCATATCTGAATCCGAGATTGGCGAATGCGCATTTGGGACTTGGCGAAGCCCTGGAAAAATACGAAAAGAAAGACGCTGCTTCTTTAAGAGAAGCGTCTCTGCACTTCAAAGCCTATTTGGCGCTGGCGACAGATTTGCCTGAGAAAGAGCGCGAAAAAATCACCAGACGCTCGGAGAAGTGCCTCGAGACCGCCTACAAAATCGACCAGGGGCAGCCACCCTCTGACAGTCTGGCTTCTATGTTGGTCAAACCTGTCGGCACAGTCGGGCGCAAAATCGGAACCGGAATCAAGGACATCTTCTAGAACGTATCCCCAGACCGACTAATTGATGGCCGCTCTTTTGCCGTGCACAATCGGCCGGGGAGCGGTCGTTTTTTGGCTGAAGGAATCACGAACGGCAAAAATCTTTACAATCTTTGTCGCATTTAGCCCCCTCAGAGACGAAGAAAAATAGGTAATGTGACTAGAGTCTTGCGCAACCGCTTGAAATTGATAGACTTGGCGAAGGCTTTCGCCTCGCGTAAGAAACTACAACCACTAAAACCTTCCTGAGGAAACAGATGTCTGAGGAATTCATGTCGGTATTCTTGCTGTTTTACGGTTCTTTCCTGGTATTCGGCTCGATAATCTGGTATTTCACGAGCAAACGAACATGATTCAAGTCCCAAGTGAATAAAGATCTATACGAGAACTTCAAGCAATTGAGAGCGCGGCACTTGAGGGCGGAAGCCTCTGAAGCTATGTCCGACTTTCTGAAATCATTTGCGTCCATTGAAGAGAAGCGCACGTTCACCTACTGGTTTTTCAAGAATGATTTTGACGGGAAGAAGGTAAGGCGCGATTTGTACGAAAACGTTTTGTTTCCAGCGCTTGTTGAAGGATACAAAACTTCGGATCCCTGGAGCATCAAGACACTCGCTGAAACTGAGGAAAATCTCTACGAGGCGAAACAGCTCTGGAGTCAGATCGGCTACAAGACAAAGCTATTGTTGCTGCGCCAGTATCTGGAACTTCGCCCAAACGACTTCACCGCTCGTCGTAGGCTCCTAACCGAACAAATCAATTCCTTCCGCTATTGCGAGCAAGACTGGCCATCTGCGATCATCTATGGACAAAACGCAGCAACCGAAACCGAGTGCAAGAAACTTGCTGAAGAAATAACATTCGCTCGCAAACTCGACAAGGAAAGCAAATACAAAAACTATATAGACGAATTTGAAGCTAAGCTCGAGACTTATCGGAAGAGATTCAGATGAGAGTGCCTCGGTAAAAACTCAGGGTTTGCCCTGAACTACAATGCAGGAAAACTCCAGTTTCCCGGAACTTTCATAGCCATATTATGGCTTCACTAGTGGAGCCTCTGGCAATGCTGAGAGTAGTTCGTCAAATTATCAAAAGCTGTCTGAGGTATTGCCTGCGAATTTTTCTCTTAATTGCATTATTTGCTGGTTTACCGATGTGCGCGAATTCATTTCAAAATTTAGACTCTCAGACGAACTGGGCGGCGTTTAAGCCAGGTACCTGGATGAAATTCGTACAGACGGTACAAACCCAAAAGGAACATTGGGTTAGGAGGGATCTGTTCACTTTAACAAGAGTTGAACCGGAGCAATACGGACTCACTGATGAAATCAACGGTAAGCCAGGAGCGGAAGAAATTTACCTGACAAATCCACAACGATGGCCGCCAGTCCAACCAATTACGCCGGTTGCTTTAGGCACAGAACTAGTAAGTAGTGGCGGAAAGTCTTACAACTGCAAAGTCGAATCCCGAGAAAGCGAGGGCTGGAGCGGATTTTGCGCCACCCCTCCAGTTCAAAGAAACTGGTGTTATGAATGCACTTGGCACAGTAAAGAATTCCCAGCCAATGAAGGCGTCATCCGATACTTCCAATTCCAGGGGCAATCAGTTGATAATGGTCCGATCAAATGGCAACTCAATTACATCTTTGAAGTAGTGCAACCGAAAGTGACAATCAGTATCGCTGGTAAGCCTGTCAAATGCTTTGTTGCCTTAACAAAAGGGCCAGATCCAAGAGGATCATTGATCTTGAACCGCCGTTGGGTAAGCGATGAGCTACCCATCCGGGTCGTAAAAACTGAATCTTTCGATCACCCACATGATGATGCCTTTTCCAAAGTGATCACCGAAGCCTCATTCCACCTCCGCAAGCTTGGAATGATACCGCCGTTTCCGAACCTTGAAGATGACAACCTCGATGGTTTTCCGAAAAGAGGAACAACAGAACTGGTTGATTTCAATTTAGTTAAGTAGCCCAACAGTTTAACCGGTCGTTCCTGAACGGGGTTGATCGACTTCTTTAATGTACGGAAAGTCAATAACTTTCCAACCGCTTGAGCCGTTCAGCTAATATTTGATCTGGCAATTCGCCACGCTTTCTGAGACGGTGCTTTCTTATCTGGCCGTAGATCATGACCGTCGGCGTGTTGAGAAGAGCGTAAGATACCCCGACCAATTGCGTGTTGCGCCCTGCGAAGCCTAACCTGATAGCAGTCTTTGGTTCTTTGGCGTAACCGTAAACGGCCACGGTGGCTAGAGTCGAGCTTGTCACACCAGTGAGCCCGATCAATGGTCCTGAAATTGATTGCTGTTGTGCCACTCGCCGGTATCGTTCGATCTCTTTGATTTCACGATTGAGCTCGATATCCATGTTTTCGGTTCTATAAGTCAGTGCGGCAAGTTTCCACAGCCAAGATCTCTCTGGTCTAAGAGCAAGCTTTTGCTGCAACTGATCGAGTTCCGCCGATTG
>PSRH01000293.1 GCA_003175915.1 Candidatus Melainabacteria bacterium
GAAGCAATCAGAGTTGCAGGAAAAACCAATCAAGTTATAGTCGTAGGGGTTGATGGAGTACCTGACGCCAGGAGAGCAATCTTGGCCGGACGTATGACAGCCTCGATAACACAGCTGCCTTACTTGATTGGCAAGCGCTCAGTAGAGTTGGCTGTGAAGTCTGTGCATGGTCAATGTGCGGGTGCTACGGAAAGAGCACCGCTGCTTGTTTTGACCAAGGGCGTACTGGAGGCCAAGAAAGATCCGTTGTTGCAATATGTCCGTTAAATCAATTTCCTATAGTTGCAACTCAAATTCGCGGGCCATCTCGCAGATGGTGACAAGATTGATTTTTTCTGCTTTCGTGTGTAGCTTCTTGATTTTGTTAACATGCACAAGAGCTTATGCTGTAGAAAAGTGCGTTTTCGTGATTCCGTCTGTCGCTAATCCTTACTGGATGACAGTGAAGCAAGGTATTGAAGATGCCGGCAGAGAGCAGAAACTTACCTGTGTAGTATTATCTGCCGCCAGCGATCAAGCTAAAGAAGAATTTCTGAACCTTTGTCAGGCCGCGATCTCACAGAATCCAGCAATGATTGTGATTTGCACGACTTCAGATACGATGACCATACAGTGTCTGCGTGAGGCTCAGGAGCGCCGTATCAAAGTTGCGTTGCTTGATACAGTAATTCCCAATGAAATGGTAAGAAAAGCAAGGATCAACTTGTCATTTTCTGTGGCTACGGATAACGTCAGGATTGGCAGGAGCGCAGCGCAATTTGTTGCCAAACAGAACAAATGCTCGATGCCTAAAGTTCTCATTTTGGAGGGCGTTGTCGGAAATACTTGCAACTCCAATCGCGTATCTGGCTTTAAACAGGAGCTGATGGAAGAGCTACCCAAAGCTAAAGTAGTAAATTGTATTTCGGCAGAATGGGATCGACTTAGGGCAATGAATATTACCGCTGATACGCTGACAAGAACTTCTGATCTCAATATCATCTTTGCTGCAAACGATACGATGGCTCTGGGGGCGGCCGAAGCTGTTCGCCTGGCCGGGAAAAGCGATCAAGTTATGATTGTCGGCGTAGATGGCATTTCAGATGCACGTAAGGCGATTTTGTCTGGACGCATCACAGCCTCTGTGGCACAACTCCCCTACCTGATTGGAAGACGCTCGGTAGAGTTGGCAAAGGAGAGCCTATGTGGACAGTCCAACTCAAAAAACGAAGAGACGCCTTCTTTAGTTCTCACTAAAAGCGTACTGGAAGCAAGAACGGACAAATTGTTGAAGTATGTTCGTTAAACAAATCCTCCGTGACATGAATAAGGCATCGCTGCTGCAGTGCCTTTGCTTTCTCATCGCTATAAGCGCCTTTTTCGCCCTTAGTTCTCCAGCTTTTATCACCTCAGTAAATGTGGTCAATATACTTACTGCTAGCTCAGTCATCGGTCTTATGGCAGTGGGCTCTACGTTCGTTATAGCTAGCGGGGCCATTGATCTTTCCACCGCAGCAATAATGGCGCTTGCCAGCGTCGTATGCGCCTGGACTGCTCAAAATTTGCATTTAAGCGGGCTTCCATCAATATGCGTCGCTACGGCGGTAGGTGGATTGTGTGGCGTGGTAACCGGACTATTGATCAACTTGACCAGGGCTCCGAGTTTCATTATCACTCTCGGTATGCTTAGTATCTATCGGGCTCTAGCCTATATTCTAACCGGCGGTATCCCCATCTATGGATTGGACGAAGGCATAACCAAAATCGCTGAAGCTCAATGGTTGGGTCTATCGTTTCCTGCTTTAATCATGCTTGGCGGAATGCTAGCGGGCTATCTCATATTGACTCGCACCCGCTTCGGAACGCATACGCTACTGCTTGGCGATAATCCAGCTGCTTCTCAGGCTATGGGTCTGCAAGTACCGCGTTTGCGCCTTGCTATTTTTGCTCTTGCCGGCTGCCTCTCGGGGTTGGCCGGTTTCATCTTTATGGCTCGAACGAATTCCGGCGATCCAACTGCCGGTATGAATTATGAATTGATTGCGATTACAGCAGTCGTCCTCGGTGGTGCCAACCTATTTGGGGGACGAGCGGCGATTCCAGGAACACTAGCGGGAATTCTTTGTCTCGGAGTCTTGCAGAATGGGCTGAACCTAATGGCGATCAGCACCTTTTACCAAACTCTATTTGTTGGAGTCGTTTTGATTCTAGCTTCATTTCTCCGCAGAGTGGGTCCTGAACAATGAGCGAGTTGCAGTTGAATGCGGTAGTCAAAACCTTCGGAGCGACGACGGTTCTGCAGGGTATTTCAACGAACTTTGCAGGCGGTACAGTGACGGCTATTGTCGGTGACAACGGCGCAGGAAAATCAACGCTCTGCAAAACTATTGCCGGAGTATATCATCCAGACAGTGGCGAGATAAGTTTGGATGGATTGAAGCTCAATAACCTTGGACCGCATGAGACCAGAGAAGCTGGTATTGAAATGATTTACCAGGAACTAGCTCTGGCGAAACAGCACGACGTCGTAAGTAATCTTTTCTTCGGCAGAGAAAAAACACGTTGGCTCGGCTGGCTTGATCGTAAGGCCATGATGGAGCAAAGTCAGATTGTCCTGGACACAATGGGTATAGCGTTGCCAAGTCTCAAACGCGAGGTGGGTTTGCTTTCAGGTGGCCAGCAGCAAGCGGTGGCGATCGCCAGGGCGTTATTGTTTTCGCCCAGAGTCTTAATTATGGACGAACCTACAGCGGCCCTAGCCGTGCGCGAGATTGAACACACGCTTGAACTAATTAAGAAGCTGAAGGAGAGAGGATTGATCGTGATTTTGATCAGTCATCGGCTCAATGATGTATTTGCCGTGAGCGACCGTATCATAGCGTTGCGAAGCGGTACGATAGTCGCGGACCAAATGGTTCACGAGACTTCGATGCAAGAAGTCGTTTCCCAGATCATGATCGCATAGCGAATTTCACGGGGTGTGGATATTCTTTTTCTTGTTTTCTTCCCCGATCGAAGCAATCAGCGCCTGCAAGTCCGGCGACATCGTTACCTTGGCGTTACGGCGCTCATTGTCTAGCCACTTCTGGACGGCCTCTTTTGACTTGCCTTCGCGCAAAAATCCGGTTATTCGATCTTTGGCTTCGTCAAACGGCACAATCCCGGCTGGCTCTCTGGCTGTCAATTTGATGATGTGAAAGCCCATCGGACTCTGAACCAAAATTGGTGATACTTCGCCTACTTTTAGCGGATTGATCTTGTCGAGGAATTCTTTTGGTAATTTAGCTTCTTCCTGAAAGCCCAGGTCTCCGCCATTCTTAGCCGTGCGCGCCGGAGCATCTTCGGTGTTTTGATTGGCTAACTCGGCAAAATCAACACCGTTGGAGCGGGCTCGTGTCAGGAGAGATTCGGCTTTCTGGCGTTGCTTGGTGAAAATAGAGTCGACCGCTTTCTCCACTTCTTGTTCGCTCATTTTCGGGTGCGATTTGCGCATCTGGGTGGTTAAGCTATCAACTGTTGCCTTATCCTGCGATGGTGCCTGAACTAAGATCTGGCTAAGTCTGATGCGAGCGCCGTGCTTGAGGAGAGATTTGTTTTTGTCGTAAAACGCCTTCACTTCGTCGTTGCTTACCGTTGCGTCGTTTTGCAGCTTATCGATCATCATGCTGCAAAGACTGTTCTTAATCATTTCTTGTTCAACTACTTCCGGAGCCAGTCCTGAGCTTCGCACAATCTGTTGGAACTGGGGAGTCTGCTTTTCTTCGTTGAATTTGTTAATAGCTTGTTTGCTGAAACCATTGGCTTTTGCTGCACTGCACAAGAGCTGGCGATTGGTCAATTGAGCCATAAGCGAATCTTGAATCATCAGCTTTGCCGTCTTGCAGGCCAATCCTATCTCCAGTACTTCTTTGTCAAAATCCTTCGACGTCAGTTTGTTTTCTTTGAGCATGTTATTGAAAGCCTTGGAGCCGGCGTTCTTGAGTTTATTAGCTCGATCGAGCATTTGCTTCTTTTCTGCGGGGCTCAAAGTAACATTTCTGATCTGGGCCTGCCTCAGTACTTCGACTCTGGATTGAGGGTGGACGGTAATCGTGTTTTGAAATTGTTGCATTTGGGCGTTCATCTGGCGCCTGTATTCGCCCATCGTCAGAGGTGTGTCGTTGATACTGCATATAATGGCAGAGTCCCTCAACTTATCCAGCTTTGATTCCTTCTCCAACCGGTCGATTTCCGCCAGAATGTCGGCGGAAGCCGGTTGCGGAGCTTTTGAAGTTTTTTGCCCCTCGCTTGTCTGCTCTACCTCAGTGCTCTTGGTTGAACAGCCCGGCAAGAGCAAAAGTAGCATCGATGTTATCAAGACAAGATTGCGCAGATTCATCCTTACTCCCAGCCGGCTCTAGCCGGCCTTAACAGCATAGCTCGCTAACATGGCCGTGAGTAGTTCCTCTAACAAATCTAACTGTTCGGCAGGGGAAATGCCTGCGGACTTAACCAGAACAAACGGCGTTGGCCCGTGTCCGCCGGCTGTTCCCGGCTTGTAAGTAGTACGTGTGCCAAGATGCTTAGGTAGTTTCGCTTGTATTGGCAACCATTGTTGTAAACGGAAGCTAACTGAAAGGCGAATCCCCTGCGGGTCAGGTTTGATGGCGCTGACCGCGGCCTTGCTCGCCAGGAGCCTCAGTTTTACCATCTTCACAAGTTGCAGGGCTTCCACCGGTGGATTGCCAAAGCGATCCTTCCACTCCTCGGTGAGCAAGCTCAGCTCTCTTTCCGTTCTCACATCAGCCAGTCGCTTGTATTCAATCAGCCGCTGCTCGCTGTCGGCTACGTAAGTATCGGGCAAATATGCCGAAACGTTCAAGTCTATTTGAGTATCAGCTTCGCTGGACACGGCCTGACCTTTGAGTTCAGCAACAGCTTCTTCGAGGAGCTTGCAATAGAGATCGAATCCGACTGAGACCATATGTCCGTGCTGTTCGGCGCCCAGGATATTGCCGACACCGCGAATTTCCATGTCTCTCAAAGCAATCTGATAGCCGGAGCCGAGCGAAGTAAATTCTCGAATGGCCTTCAAACGATTCTGCGCCACCTCGCTTAAGACTTTGTTGGCCTTGAAGAGACAGTAGGCATAGGCTTGCACATCACTTCTGCCAACGCGACCGCGGAGCTGGTAGAGCTGAGCCAAACCCAGCTTGTCCGCCTCGTTGATGACGATCGTGTTGACGTTCGGGATATCCAGGCCGGATTCGATGATGGTAGTGCAGACCAAGATGTCGAATTGATGAGCAGAAAAATCCAACATGACATTTTCCAGGTCTCTTTCCTGCATCTGTCCATGGCCGATCGCCAGGCGTGCTTCCGGCACAAGTTGCTTTAATTCGAATGCCATTTGTTCAATGCTTTCCACGCGATTGTGGACGAAATAGATCTGGCCACCACGCTCTAGTTCGTGCAGGATAGCGGTGCGTACCAGAGGTAATTTGTATTCGCCGACAAAGGTTTTGATCGGCGTGCG
>PSRH01000222.1 GCA_003175915.1 Candidatus Melainabacteria bacterium
GGCGTAGCGCAGCTTGGTAGCGCGTCCGTTTCGGGTGCGGAAGGCCGGAGGTTCAAATCCTCTCGCCCCGATTTAAAGAAGGAAGAGCGGATTTCTGGGGTAGATTTTGTTCGCCTATCTGCGCGGCGTAATCGAGAGCAAAGAACTTACTGCCGGCTCTTCTGACCGGGTTGTAATCGATGTGGCCGGCTTCGGCATTGAAGTGCAGGTGAGCCGCCGCACACTTTTAACCATAGGACAACTCAATGAAGAGGTGCGCCTGCCGGTCGCCCTGGCGATTCGCGAAAATGATTGGACAATTTTTGGTTTTGCCAGCGTTGCCGAAAAGGAACTGTTCGCTCTTTTGCAATCCGTCACTGGAATCGGTCCTAAGTTAGCCCTGGCGCTTGTTGGCACCTTTTCACCTGCGGATCTGGCCCAGGCAATCATCGACGAAGATCAGAAAATGATCACCCAGGCACCGGGCGTCGGCGCCAAGGTAGCGCAAAGAATCATCCTGGAACTTAAATCGAGGATCGAAGACTGGCAAGAAAAACACGCGGCCGTCAAAGCAGCTGAAGACGGGATTGGTCTGATTAGCGAAGAAGTGCGTTCGATTCTCTCTGGTCTTGGCTACACACCGACCGAAGTCAGTATGGCCCTATCTGAGGCTAGAAACGCCAATATTGGTGAAGATGTCGAATCACTCGTCAGGTACAGCCTGAAGTCACTGGGGTCACCGGTTTCCAGCTGAACCAATATCTTCAGGGGTGATGCAAAGGGGGCGGAGCATCGCCAGGATTTTCTACAAGCGGCAGAATCAAGCGATGGCCCTGCCAATCCGTCACACCTTTGTCAACTGAAAGCAAATCGCTTTGTCTTTCTTTGTACACAGCTATGCCGATCGCCTGCACCTCTTGGGATGACTTGGGGACAAGCACAAGACGGTCGACGCAGCTCATCGGGTTGATCATCCAGCCGATGAGCCCGGGCATCATGTAGTCGCAGCTCGTGAGAATTTCTCGGTCAGGGCCCAAGAGATGGACGGCCACAAAGTATTGGGCTTTGGGTGTGGAGCTGCTTTTCCAGGACAGCTTCACTTTTACACCAGTTTCGCTACGAGCCACTTGTACGCGTTTAAGAGTGAAAGTTTGACCAAAATGAATTTCTTCTGGGCAATTCGCCGTCCTGTATGGAGTTTTCTTCTCTTCAAGATTGCGTACATAGGTGTCGATAGCCGCAAAGGAGATGGCAAATGCCATTACTTGCAAGAGCAACGCTAGATTCTTCCCTGTGAGAAAATGCCATTTCGGCTTGTAGCACTCGGTTTTTATTCGCTTCGGAAGTAGACGATCGGGCAACGAGCGCAGCCATTGTCTTCCGGGCCGTTCTGTCAGAGCATAATTGAGGTGGGCTAACCATAAAACCATAAACACAAAAATAGTGATTACCAAGCCCATATTGACTTGCGCTATCGCTGATCTATGTAGATCAATGAATAGGATCCCGAAGTAGTGGAACAGGTAAATCGAATAACTCATTTCGCCACACCACACTAAAAGCGGATTTTGCAACAGCCTGGAGATCACGCCGCGTTGCCCCGCAACTAAATAAATCATCACCGCAAACAAAGGTGCGTTGCCGCAGACGACAAACCATTGCTTAGCAATCCAGATTGGATACTCACATCTGTAAGAAGTAATGAATTGCCGCTCGAAAAAAAGAACGAGGGCAAAGAACGCCAGAAATACCGTTTCAGCCAGGCTGGCAGAATTAAAGTTTAATCGTATCTTTTTATTTGTGGCAAGCCAAAATGTTCCTGCCGCCATACCAAGAACGAATTCAAACAGTCTAGTGAGCGGATTTATCAAACCGTATGTGCTTGTATCTCCAACTGAAGCCGAGATAAACGCGGAGATCGCCGTCAGCACTAGGCAGAATATAAGTTTCGCTGACCAATTACCCGGCCAAGATTTGATCAACAGAGGAAAGCACAAATAGAACGTCCATTCGGTCGAAATACTCCAGGAGACAGGATCAAGTCCGTTAAAGTATTGTCGCCAGGGTATCCATGAATGGATCATGGCCAACTGAGAGAGAAGAATGGTGCCTCCCTTAGCAGTAACTTGCGGCCAGAATAAAAGCGGAAACAGCAATACTCCCAACAATATGGCTGAAACATGGGCTGGCCAAAGACGGGCAAATCGCGCCCAGAGAAAGCCTTTCACTGAATTAGCGTCTGCCAGCCGTGGATACTGGTAGGTCAATATAAATCCGGAAAGGACGAAGAAAAACGAGACTCCTTGAGCAAACATCTGATTGCCATCAAATGCCGGCTCCCAAAGCCCCAGTGGTACGAGCAAGTGAAACCATACAATGGCCATCGCTGCAAAAAAACGCAAAGAAGACAGTGCCTCAAGCTTCGGCTTGAGAATGGCTGGCTGGGGTGAGATCGGCCTTGGCTGCCTGAGATAAAGCTCGCTCTTGTCCGCAGCTATAGAAACGGCCGAATTAGTGGGTAGCATGTGCAATGCTCAGAGAAAACGAACATTGTACTCAATCACTTAGACGATTACCCTGGGTGTCTAGTCATTGATCTGGTGTCATACTTGATGAGATGTGTTTATGGAAGAGACAATGCCTGGCAAAGCACTCACTCCCTACAAAGGCGACTTGATCAAGTCAACAATGCCTTACTACCTGACGATTGCCGTGATGATTTCAATCCTGGTGGCAATTACCTATTTTTTCCTTAGTGCACTGGTCACCGGTTCAGTCGGCTCAGCCACATCCTACGGGCTGGTCTTGGGCATTTTAACCTGGCTCTACATAACTCCGTTGACAACCTGTTTCCTTTACATCTATATGTACAAGCATTTGCACGATCGAAACTACGGGCTGGTGGAGACCGCATTTTCCCGCGCCATCATTGTTCTGAATCGGCTGCCTGTCTACAAAGCGAGCTATATTCCAGGACTTTTGTCGAATCTGGGTCTGGCCAGGCTAGCCCAGGGACACTACCAGAGCGCCGAGTCATTGTTCCGAGATGCTCTCAGTCAAGCCGAGGGACTCTCGGCCCGCAGCCGGAGTAAACGTTGGCTGGCCAGTTTGTGCGTCCTCTATAACAATTTAGCCGTAGCTTGTCTAAGACTGGGCAACTACGTTGAAGCAGATCTGCTCCTTGAGCGAGGTATGAAGCTTCTGGAAAACGAGAAAAACCAGCGATATCGTTTTTATCTCGCTCCCCTTCAGTTGGCCGCTAGCGTAGTCCACTCTGAATTAGGCGAGTTACCAGCTGCTGAAGAACATCTTCATAAGGCGCAAGAAGTATTGCGCCAGACTCCCAGGCCGAGCAGCATCAGTCCTTCAGCAAGATTGCTTGATGTTCAGTGCGATATTCAGCAAGCCTTGATTCATGCGCGTCGGGGTGATTTTGCAAAGGCAGATCCGATTTGCGATCACATTCTCCAGCAAGAATCGGCCCTTTTCTCTACTATGAGTCTGAAGTCGTTCAAACTATTAGCAACGGAATATATGAATCACCAGGGCTACGATCGCAGCGAAGCTCTTCTCGAATCAGCTTATGCAATCGCACGGGATCACCCATTCCACCCGGATTCGCAAGAACTATTGAGCTGTTTCGAGAAGCAGCTTCAATTGACCGACCGGCAGTCAGAGGTCAAAGACATGCGTTCCTGGCTGAGACCGGTCTTGATTGAAACAAAGACTGACACCCAGACATAGTGTGCACGAAGAACTGCCCTAACAGCGATTATGAAAAACAAGTCCTCGTCCAACCATTTCGCCACTATTGCCTCAGTCTTTTGTCTTGGTCTCGCCTACGGACTCTTCATTAGTCTTGCTCCTGTAGCCCTAATTAATCATCGGAATCTCGCTCATTTTCTATTTGAAGATGACTGGGCGAAGTTTTGTTTCTACGTGCTTGCCGCGCTGGTCGGAGGTCTCTCTGCCATCATGGTCGTCACCCAGCGCCAAGATTCAGAAGCGGAAGACAGTGCCAAGGCACTCACTGCAGCGCAAAGATTGACTGCGCATCTCAAAAATCACGGATTTGAGGTAGTGGCAACGGCCGTCGTGTTTCTCTTCACTGCCTGTGCTTGCCTTTGCCAGAAGCTCAATATTGCTGGTTTACCGGAGGCAAGCTCACTTGGCATAGCCTGGCCGAACCTCGGTCTTACCCTGATCGTAATCGCCATGTCTTGTCAGTTTGCCGGGATTCGACCGAAAGGGCATGCTAAACGACCGGGCTGGCGCTGGACTCTTATTGAACCTGTTTCGCCGGCCTGGATCATTTTGTTTGCCGGAATATCGTTGCTTTTTTCTACCTGGTTTCCCCTGCTGGCCTTGCCCGGGATTTTTATCGGAATGAAATGGCGACTGACGAGCAAAATAGAAGAGCAAACCACGATATCCAAGCCCGCTTGTGAAGCCAGTGAGGCCTCTTTGTAACTACCCGGAAAGACCGTCGCTATGGCTTCTAAGCCAGTCTCTGAAGGAAGCTTAATACGGCTCGGTCAAACTATGAGCCATCGATAATTTACATAGTCTTTCCTGCTTGCTAAGTGACTCCTAGAATTGGGTCCGCACCTATAGCTTTGATCGACCTGTACCGGTGGTTCAGTTTCGCCCCAGTCGAAGCCCCAATCTCAGTCACTTAGTAGCCGGCCAAAGCTTACCCAGGAGGGTTCTGCATGACTAACACAGGGTTGACCAAAGAAGAGAAGGAGTGTCTTAAGCGCTGGTTCAGGCAGGCGATCGCCGAAGTTGAAAAGGAAGAAGTAAAGCACTTCTTGCTGAAAGAGTTTCCGCCGGAAGCCAGTGTTTCGACCCACCGTCAACCCATGGTCCGCCGTCGCTCGCATCGCGGACAGCACCCAACGCACGTCAAAGAACTCGCCTACTAGGACGTATCTGACCAAGCATCGATCGTAGTGAACCTCTCGTAGGGGTCGCTTTAGCGACCCGCGATTCGGATCCCGCGGGATGTTACGGAGAACACGGGCGGCTTAAGCCGCCCCTACTAAGCAAGCCCCGACTTTCCCAGTTTCGTTGAACTTAATACCGCACTGATTCGTTAGCTAATAGAATGTGCTTAGGAATCGAGTCAATCAAGCGGCTGGCTGCCACTTAGCCAGCAATGAGCTTGGCTTAAACCCTGGCGCCGATCCGATTGCATAGCCAAAGCATATACCGGGGCTTGCGCTGCGGTGTCCGTTCTCTTGGAGTTAACAATGTGCCCCCGACCTTACGTACCCCTCCATCTTCATACTGAATACAGTCTTTTAGACGGCGCCACCATGATCAAGGAGCTGGTCAAAAAGGCGAAAGCAGATAACATGCCGGCCGTGGCTATCACCGATCATGGTGTCATGTACGGTGCTATAGAATTGACCAAGACATGTCACGAAATGGGCGGGCTGAAGCCAATTTTGGGCTGCGAGGCCTATATCATTGATGGTGATACAAAGGACAAAACCTCCCGTCAGGCTCTCTATCACCTTACCGTTCTCGCTCGTAATAAAGACGGATACAAGAACCTTGTCCGCTTGAATTCACGGGCTCACCTCGAGGGGTATTACTACAAGCCACGCATTAACAAGGACATGCTGGCCGCCAACAAAGATGGGCTTATCGTTCTATCCGGCTGCCTTGGCTCCGAAGTCTGTCAATACCTTTTACATGATGACTACGAAAAAGCGAGAAATGCGGCCGCCTGGTTCAAAGATACGCTAGGAGAAAACTACTACCTTGAGATCCAAGATCACGGCATGCCCGAAGATCGCAAAGTCAATCGCAAGATTGTCCAACTCTCTCGGGAACTCGATATCAAGCTGGCTTGCACCAACGATAGTCACTTCACTAACAAGCATGATGCTATAGCGCACGACTGCCTCCTCTGCGTTCAGATGGGAAAACTCGTCACGGACGAGCAAAGGATGAAGTTTACGGGCTGGGAGTACGTCAAAAACGGCGACGAGATGTCGTACCTCTTCCGTGATCATTTAGACAGAGAAATCGTCGAAGAAGCGATCCTTAACACTCTCGAGATTGCCGATAAGGTCGAGCCGATAAAACTAGCTGGTGATCCACGACTGCCGGTGTTCCCCGTGCCTGCCGGCCACACGGCCGAGACCTATCTCGACCAACTGGTTTTTGACGGACTCAAACGAAAATTCAATGGCATCACCCCTGAGCTGGAAGAACGTGCTCGCATCGAGCTAAAAGTTATCGATGACATGAACTACGCTTCCTACTTTCTCATCGTCAGCGATTTCATTCAGTACGCCCGCGATCGCCAGATACCAGTCGGCCCAGGACGTGGCTCTGCTGCTGGCAGTCTGGTGGCTTACGCCCTGGGAATTACTAATATCGACCCGATCAAATACAACCTCCTCTTCGAGCGCTTCCTCAATCCAGAGCGACGCTCCATGCCCGATATTGATACGGACTTCTGCATCGAGCGGCGAGAAGAAATCATCAAATATGTCTCCGACAAATATGGGCATGATAAAGTCGCCCAGATCATCACCTTCAACAGAATGACCAGCAAGGCTGTCATCAAAGACATAGCCCGGGTGCTGGAGTTTCCTTTCGCCGACTCGAACAAATTGGCCAAAATGGTGCCGGTGGTCAGGGGCAAACCTACCCCTTTGACTGAGATGCTTGCCGAGCACCCGGAATTCAAAAAGGTCTACGCCACTAATGACGAAGCGCGGCAAGTAATCGATCTGGCAAGACGTCTGGAAGGTGTGAACAAGACATTCGGAATGCATGCCGCCGGCGTTGTCATATCAGACGTGCCCCTGGAAGAAATCGTGCCAGTACAGCGCAATAACGACGGCACTGTGATCACACAATACTACATGGAAGATCTAGCCTACGTCGGCCTGGTGAAAATGGACTTCCTGGGCCTGCGCAACCTGACCATGATCGACAAAGCCGTCAAAATAATCGCCCAGACCACCAGTGCCTCGATCGACCCGGACAAGTTACCGCTCGATGATGAAGCAACCTTTCAAACGATCAGCAACGGCGACTTATCGGGCATCTTCCAGCTGGAAACATCCTCGGGTATGAAGCAGGTCGCCCGCGATATGAAACCCTCGAGCCTCGAGGACATTTCTGCCCTCATCGCCCTCTACCGCCCTGGCCCGCTTGATACAGGCATGATTGAGAAATTCATAGAATGCAAGAGCGGCAAAACCAGAATCACCTATCTTACCCCCATGTTGGAGCCGATTCTCAAAGACACTTATGGGCAGATCGTCTACCAGGAGCAGGTCATGCAGATAGCTCAGCAACTGGCCGGCTACAGCCTTGGACAAGCTGATCTGCTCCGCCGGGCGATGGGCAAGAAAAAGCCGGAGGAAATGGAAAAACAGCGAGAGATGTTCGTATCCGGTTGCGCCAAAAATGGGGTTGCGAAGAACATCGCCGATCAGCTTTTCGACATGATGGTCCAGTTCGCCGAATATTGCTTCAACAAGTCGCATAGCCAAGCCTATGCCATGCTCACCTACCAGACCGCCTATTTTAAGACCCACTATCCAGTGGAATATATGACCGCCTTACTCTCTAGTGTTTCTGGGGACAAGGACAAAGTGCAAGCTTACATAGCCGAATGCCAGGCCATGAATATCGACATCCTGCCCCCTGACGTTAACATTTCCGGTCTCGATTTCACGGCTGACGGAAAGGCAATAAGATTCGGACTATCGGCCGTAAGAAACGTCGGAGAAGCGGCCGTTCAAAATATTGTCGCGCAGAGGGAGGAGGGCGGTCCTTTTCAATCGCTGCCAGATTTCATTTCTCGCATCGACTTGCGCACAGTGAACAAGCGCGCTCTTGAAGCCTTAGTCAATTGCGGCGCTTGCTTGAGTCTGAATATCTCTCGCAAGCAAGCTCGAGAAAACCTCGATTCTTTAGTAGAGCGGGCCAGCCGCCAGCAGGTCGAAAAGGCTTCTGGACAGATAAGCCTCTTCAGCATCAATCCCGAACAAGGCGTTTCTCTCAGTCTCGAACTCAAGGGCGACGGTCAGGAGTTTCCCGAAACCGAGCTGCAAGCGATGGAGCACGAATTTCTTGGCTTCTACATCACCAGCCATCCGCTGCGTCGAGTGGTCAATCGTTTGCGCTGGCTTACCACCCATGCCATTAGGGAGCTTAAGGAACTCGGCGACGGCACAAGTGTGATCATCGGAGGATTGGCAGCGCAGATTGAGAAGAAACTGACCAAACAAAATAAGCTCTTGAGCATCATTCACCTGGAAGATCTAGCCGGTCAAGTCGATGTCGTCGCCTATAGCGAAGTCCTGGACCGCTTGCCAAACGACGTGCTTTTACCTCAGTCGCTCTTGCTGGTCAAAGGGAAGACTAAGAAGGGCGAAGATGAGGTTTCCGTCCTGGCCAGCTCCATTCGCAGAATCGCCGATGCCTCCCTTGTCAGCATCTACTTCGAACAGGAACAAAGCTTCACCGAACTCCACAGATTGAAAGAAATTTTGGCCAGTTTCCGCGGCGAAGATCCGGTCTTGCTCAATTTTCCAAAAGGTAAGCAAAATCAAACCATCCTGGTCGGCTCTCAATTCTGGGTGGATGCTGCAAACGATATACAAACTGCCGTCGGCTCAAGCTTTAAGAATGGTGTCAAAGTGATCGTCAACCGAGTTCAGGTCTAGCGCAGCTGCCCTAGTGATTTCAGAACCACCTTGCTGGCCGGTCTGATCGAGCCAGATCGATTTCTTGCCACCGAAGGCCTTTTCAAATTGGAGGTATATTGTAAAATGCAAGCTGCTAATTTTTCCCACGGAGGAATTCTCGACCACACAACAACGCCCAACTCCCAGGACAACTGAACAACTCTGGTGTAAGTAAGCGTTTCGTGTACCCCGCAAGATCGAGCAAAATCCCAAATTCTTGCTTTGTCTTGTAACAAGTAGGCAACCCAAAATCAAGCTCGTCACACCACGAGCAACAGGGGGAAGAAACATGTTCGGACCACATCTCATTCTCGAGGCTTATGGAAGCCCGAAAAACAAGTTAGCCGACCTGAACTTAATTTGTCAGGTATTGGAAGAATATCCGGCTAAATTGAATATGACCAAAATCATGCCGCCTTACGTATTCAGATACAATGGCGGTGATGTCCCAGAAGATTGGGGAGTAAGCGGTGTCGTGCTCATAGCTGAGTCGCATATTTCCATCCATTCCTTTCCGGAAAAACAGTTCGTTACTTTAGACATCTTTTCCTGTCGCGATTTTGTCATCGAAGACGCGATCGAATATTTCTGCAGCATATTCGAACCGGAACATTACGAGGAGCAGGTTTTGCAGCGCGGGCGGGAATTTCCAAAGAGCGCCGGCCGAGCCGGCCGAATCGTCGACGCTGAACGTCGTCGCTTAGCCGCCAAACGTTAACAACGACACTACTGGTGGTGTCAGCCCACCCCTTCTAGTTAATCGCCACTGGTCACTCCATTAGGACCTGGAACCGGCTTTGCCGTTTTCATCGACCTAAAGATCAGTGGCGAAAGTCGTTAGATTAACCGGCCGGAGCCAGGTTATGAAAATTAAATATGAGCCATCCGCTCTCACCCTTTAGGGTGCACCAATGCTGGCCGTACGGGCTCTTTGCCCTGATTCTCCCCAGGGCCGTGCCTGAGATTTTTCCGCCTTTTGAGGGTACTAACCTGGAGGAAAGCAAATTTGGCGGGCAGGGCTCAAACTCCCTAAGAAGAAGATCTGATTGGGTGCACCCCCGAGAAGTGGGGTAAGACCATGGATGATTTTTCACCAGCAAGAAACTTGAACGGTCAAACTCCGCTATCCGACCCGAGCAACGTGAGCAAAACAGGAAATACTTCGAATCAGGACCTGGCCCGGCAATCATCGGCTGGACTTGATCGTGTCAAAGAACCCGAAAAGAAGGGTTCGGTGATTCATTTTCCTCACGATCGATCGCTAGGTGACCTGTATATGGTTGAACCCAAAGGCAAGGCCAAATTTCTTGGCCAGGCCCTCGGCGAGGTGCACGTACCGGATAAATCGAAGGTCTTTCTCTATTATGATTACGACCAGGTCTACGGCTGCTCCCGGCTTGCCCGCATCGCCTCCGATGCCTTATATGGCTTGAGCTTTCTAGGCACCGAGATTACTGACGCCGACCTCCAGTTTCTCAACCATTTCGACGCCCTGGAGGAACTGGACGTTAGCTGCACTTCCTTGGGTGATGACTGCCTTAAGCACTTGCAAGACCTACCAAACTTACTAAAGCTCAATCTTTCTTCAACAAGAATAACTTCCAAAAGCGCCGACATATTGTGCCGCTACAAGAGCATCGTTGAATTGGTCCTGGATGACACAGTCATAGCCGATCAGGCCCTCATGAAACTGAGCAGCCTCACTCATCTGGAAACTCTCAGCCTGTCCTTCACAGAGGTAACGAGCCGGGGCTTGTCCAAGATTAAAGGCCTGAAGAATCTCAAACGCCTGCGCCTCAACAGTACCAACGTCTCTAACGCCGGTATCGATTTCCTCATCCGCTTGAGCAAACTGGAAGAACTCTGGCTTCGAAGCACGCGCGTAACCTTCAGCGGTCTGGCCGAGCTGAAAAAACAGCTACCCGACTGTCAGATCATCTACTGAGCGCGTTCCCGGGCGATCAATTGGGGAACGGCTGGTTGCTATCGCTGGCTGCCGCTCTTGGCGCTGGCA
>PSRH01000157.1 GCA_003175915.1 Candidatus Melainabacteria bacterium
CTTTTCTTGAATTTTTAGGACCTTACGGAACATCTTCTCTGCTTCGGCATTTCTACCTTGCTCAAAATGGACCAATCCCCAATTGTTCAAAACTTCGACAACTTCGAGACTCGTCTCACCCAGATGGCGTTTCCTTAGTTCAAGGGCGCGTTTGAAAAATGATTCTGCCAGTTCGTACTTACATAGGGCCCTATACATCTCACCGAGGTGATTGAGGCCAGCTGCAACACTCAGGTGTTCCACACCTAACGCCTTTTCTTGAATGGATAGAGCCTTTTTAAGGAGAGACTCAGCCTCGTGATATTGCCCTTGAGCAAGGAGGACCATGCCCAGGTTGGCACAGGCCGAGCCCAGATCAGCATGGTCAACCGCCAGATGCGCCTCGGTAATTTTGAGGGCTCTGCGCAGGGGCGCTTCTGCTTCGACAAACTCGCTGTTTTGGTAGAGTTTTAGACCGATCGCGGTCAAATACTCGGCAAGCTGAAGGCTATTCGAGCCCAGCGCGGACTCCTGTTCAGCCAATAGCCGCTTGAGTGCTTCAGTCTCAGTACTCACCATAGTAAGGCTGTAAAACCAGAGAAGGCTGGCAAAGGGCCCCGTACATTTGAGACTACCATAATCTCCCTCGTCCAGGGGAAAATTGCTCGCTTCAAGGGCGCCGGAGCATCCCCGCAATTGATTAGCTTTTATCAGCAATTGCGGCACCGGGGGATTGCGCCAACGTCTTGTTTTGTGTAATGGTAGTAGTGGTGAAGCGAGCAAGACCGGCTTGCTGAGGGATCACCGGCCTCATCGACTGCGAATAGTCGCAGACATGGGTACCAGCGGGGGGATACATGGAGTCTGATCCAAAGTCGATTCGGATCGGTGAACTATTAATCGGTGCTGGCTTCATTACCAGACCAGACTTAAACGAAGCTTTAGAAATTGCTAAGCATTCCGGGCAAATGATTGGTCGCGTCTTGATCATGTCGGGTTTTCTTACCGAAGAACGACTGAAAGCCACCCTGCGCGCCCAGGAACATCTCAGAGCGGGACATATTTCGGTCGATACGGCCCTCCGCGCACTGGCCGTTGCCGATAAGGACAATTCCCAGTTCGACGCTGCTCTCAATCGCGTCAAGCACGCGGTCTAATCTATTTGTCTACTTCTACCGTTTCCAATTTCGCCTGGGCGGCTGCCAGTCGGGCAACAGGAATGCGGAACGGCGAGCAACTTACATAATCCAGACCTATTTGATCGGCAAAGTTTATCGAATTAGGCTCACCACCGTGCTCTCCGCAGATGCCAATTTTTAGATCCGGCCTAGTTTGCAATCCGTATTCGATGGCCATTTTCATCAGTTTGCCGACGCCGGCACGGTCTAACACTTCAAATGGATTGGCGCCCAGGATCTTGCTTTTGCTTCCGTTCACATCAATACCTTCAAGATAGCGCTGGAGAATTTTTCCTTCAGCGTCATCACGACTGAAGCCAAACGTCATCTGGGTCAAATCATTGGTACCGAAGCTAAAAAACTCTGCGTGAACAGCAATTTCATTGGCGACCATGCAAGCGCGCGGTAACTCGATCATAGTGCCGACTTTGTAGGCAATATCTATCTTGGACCGTTTGATCGCTGCCTTTGCCACCGCTTCCAATTGTGCTCTGGCAGCAGCCAGCTCATTTGCCTCTCCAACTAAAGGAATCATAATTTCCGGGATGACGTCTATTCCTTCCTTCTTCACAGCAATGGCGGCTTCGATAATCGCTTCCACCTGCATCTTGTTGATTTCCGGATAGATAAGACCCAGTCTGCAGCCACGCAATCCCATCATCGGATTGGCTTCCTTCAAATCTTGCACCCTTTTGAGGAGTATCTCCTTATCTCTGAGTTTGGCGCCACTTACACCCTTCGCCCGCATCGTCGCAACTTCTTCAATCAGCTCTTCGGCCTTCGGCAAGAACTCATGCAGAGGCGGATCCAAAAGACGAATGGTCACGGGCAAGCCATTCATCACACGAAAGATTTGCTTAAAGTCTTCACACTGCATCGGCAATAGTTTGGCTAGAGCTGCCTTGCGTTGGTCGAGAGTTTCGGCCATGATCATTTCTTGCATTGCCGGCAGGCGATCTTGGGCCATGAACATATGTTCCGTGCGACACAGCCCAATGCCTTCCGCGCCAAAGTCTCTGGCAACTTTCGCATCGCCGGGTGTGTCCGCGTTCGCTCTCACCTTCATCCGTCTCGTCTTATCGGCCCATTCAAGCAGCGTCTTGAATTCCTTTGTCAGTCCGGATTGCTGCGTGGCGAGTTCTCCTTTGAAAACTTCACCAGTCGACCCATCGATCGATATAAGGTCGCCTTTCTTGAGCTTCTCGGAACCGACTGAAATTTCTTCTTTCGCCAGATTGATGTTTAAGGCTTCGCAGCCTGCCACACAAGGCTTGCCCATTCCCCTAGCAACTACGGCCGCGTGACTGGTCATGCCACCGCGACTGGTGAGCACCCCTTGTGCCGGAACAATTCCGTGAATGTCGTCCGGGCAGGTTTCCACGCGCACCAGGATAACTTTTTCGTTCCTGGCCGCTAGCCTTTCCGACTCGGCAGGATCAAACACGATCTTGCCAATCGCTGCGCCGGGCGAAGCATTCAATCCTTTCGCAACAAGCTTGCCTTCAGCTATGGCCTTCTTTTTTTTCTCAAAATCAAAGCTGGGAAGAAGCAATTGATTGAGCTGGGCCGGTTCGACTCGCCTGATCGCATCTTCTTTGGTGATCAATCCTTCGCCAACCATATCGACGGCAATTTTTACAGCAGCCTGTGCTGTTCGCTTGCCAGTACGAGTTTGCAAAAGATACAGGCGTCCATGCTCAATCGTAAATTCGATGTCCTGGGCCTCCTTATAAAACTTCTCCAGGCGATCAATATCGAGGAGCAGTTCCTTGAATACCGCGGGCATCTCCCGCTCCATTTCCTTTATATTTTTAGGCGTGCGCGTGCCCGCGACAACATCTTCTCCCTGAGCTTTTGTCAGGTACTCACCGTATATTTCTCTTTTGCCGGAACTAGGATCGCGAGTGAAGCAAACGCCAGTTGCCGATTGCTCGTCAAGATTACCGAACACCATAGCTTGTATGTTCACCGCTGTTCCGAGGTTGTGGTCAATCTTGTTGAGGTTGCGATAGTAGATTGCCCGGTTGTTGTTCCAGGACCTAAAAACGGCCTCGATTGCTCCGATCAACTGCTCTTTGACGTCCTGCGGAAATTCGCGACCAGAGCGCTGCTTGATTAGATCTTTGAACTGCTTGACCAATGCCTTGAGATCGTCGGCCTGCAAGTCCGCATCTGATTCAACGCCTGATCCTTGCTTTTTATCCTCGAGTAAATCCTCAAAGTTGTCTTTACTTATTTCCAGGACGACATTCCCGTACATTTGCAAAAATCGGCGATAGCTGTCCCAGGCGAAGCGATCGTTTTTGGTGATTGCCGCAAGGGCGGCAACGGTTTGATCATTCAAGCCCAGGTTCAAAATCGTATCCATCATTCCAGGCATGGAAAACTTCGCCCCGGAACGAACGGAGAGGAGCAGGGGCGTCTTCGCATCGCCAAATTTTTTGTTCAGAATCGACTCGATGCTTTTCAGTCCCTGAAAGACCTCCTCCAGCAAACCATCCGGCATCTTTTTGCCGCTATTATGATACTCACGGCAACAGGCAGTAGTGATCGTCAGGCCCGGCGGCACGTTTACTCCACCTGCAGTCATCTCGGCCAATCCGGCGCCTTTGCCGCCAAGAGCTTCGCGCATATGCGCATAGTCTCCATCAAAATACTTGTGCGCTTCGGCAAACGACAAGACGCGCTTGCCGTCAAGTTCCTTCTTAGCCAACCGCGAGCCTTCTGCACTTATCATCTTGTTCTCTCCGTCGTTTCTGGACTATTGCCGCAAAAATAGGTAGATTTCGCTGGAAGTTTCTTCAATCGCCTTCGCCGATACATCAATAACATGACACTTCAGTTCACGGAAAAGTTTCTTGGCATAACGCACTTCTTGCGTGACTTGCTCCAGATCCGAGTACTCGTTTGCTGAAGACATCCCCAGGACCTGAGTTCTGGTCGAGCGAATTTCCTGCAACAGGTGCGGCTCGATAGTTAGACCAACAATTTTGTTCACCGGGATTTTGAATAGTATGTTCGGCGGCTCCACCTTGAGAATGATCGGTATATTGGCAGACTTCAATCCGTAGTGATGAGCCAAGTATATGGAATTCGGCGTCTTGCTCGTCCGCGAGACTCCCAAAAGGACGACGTCGGCCTGGAGCACTCCCTCCGGATGTTTGCCATCATCGAAGCGAATGGCAAAATCAACAGCTTCGATTCTGCGAAAGTAAGTCTCGTCCAGCTGGTGAAGTCTGCCTGGCTGAGAAAGCGGAATCGTCGAAGTGAGGGCAGAAACCCGAGAAATTAAGGGGCCCAGTACATCTACCGTCGGGATTTTCAGTTTCTCGGTCTCCGCCACCAGAGTCTCTCTGTATTCAGGCAAAACCAGCGTGTAGGCAATCAGCCCCTTAGCGGCGGCGGCAGTGCGCACAAAGGTTTTGATGTTTTCCGTGCTCCTCACCTGCGGCAGCCTATATATGGATGTGGTACCAGCCGGAAACTGGACGAGCGCGGCGCGCGCCACGCCTTCGGCTGTCTCACCGCTTGAATCCGAAATGATAAAGACGGTAAGCGGTTGATTCTTCTCATTGACTTGAGTGCTCGACTGGGTCATGTGTTTCCGCCTCAACGACACTTAGGGGGATGTAGGAAGCGGTAGATTGAGAGCTTTGAGCATCTCCAAAAGCTCCAGTCCGGTGGCCGTCATTTTGATCAGGTTGCCCTGGCTGACGCGTGGAACGCTTATCGAGGGGCTGAACTTTATGCAGCCTAAATAGGGTACGCTCGTGCGAGCCAAAAGCAAAAGTTCAAACGCATCACGCCCCAACAGTCTTTCCAGTTCGGTACCACCCTCTTCGACAATCTCCACCGTTGCCAACCCGAGGACGTTCAAGCCCTTATTGAGCAGGTAGCCGGAGTGAACTGCCAGTTTTTCCAGAGCGCTCAGATCATGCCTGGCTACAAGCAAGACGCCGCATGAGAAAGAAAGAGCCAGGTCGGCCGAGTCTTTCCAGTTAACTACCTTTGTGTTCTTGGCGTTGTAGTCGAAGCTCAAAGGAGTGGCGCTTGAACCTGGTAATTCGACCAGGGTGAGATCTAAGAAATATTGGCCGGCGGCGACTACCTTGTTCCAGTTAGCACTGCTAATGCCCACTGAGGGATCGAGAACCAGCGGTTGAGCACTGACGTTGGTCTGAGTAATAGAGCTGATGAAAGACAGCTCAGCTTCGACTTGGTCGCGCTTGCCTGTGACAATCGGTTTCACCGCTCGGGCAGAAAAGCCATAGCTCTTAAGCATCGCTACCAGACCGGTAAGCAATACCGTCTTACCGCAGCCAAACTCGGTACCGACTACAGCCAGAGCCGACTTTCGTCTTTTTGGCGCAGGCGCCTTCGCTTTCGCACTCCTGTGGGCATCAAGGCCAGGATTGTCACTACCGGTCGGAAGCATTTTTGCGCACCCACCTGCTCATCAACCGCAACTAGTTTAGTCTAACTAGCCAGTATTAGCCCATGAAATATAGAAGGCTTGACAATGCTCGCAAATCGTAAGCAGGGCGACGCATGGCGTCGCCCCTACAGTTGGAGATGTGCGCAGCATCTTTTGGTACGCCCAGGAGAAATCTCAGGCTATTTGGGTGTGTACTAAAGACATTCCGAAAGAAACCCTGAGGCGTAGGGGCGATGCCGTGCATCGCCCGGTTTCGTAACCAGCCGGCCAACCCTTTCGCTTATGTAAAACTGGGCTCTCTACGGCGATCCGATTGCCAGTGGTGTGCCGGCATTGCAAGTGGCTTTGAGCATCTCCACGGCCCGTTTTAGTTGCATATCTTTTAAGTCTTCCGGTACCCGGCGAGTTCTCGGGAAAGTTGGATCGAGCCACCATGGTCCTTTGCCATCATGCAGATCCTTTTCAGAGAGATCCACGAGAAGATCTGGCGCGATACCCTTTGAGTTGATGTCCGTGTCGTTAGGGGTGAGATAGCGGGCAATCGTTACATTGACGCCACTACCGTCCTCAAGCCGATTGATGCCCTGCACCAGTCCCTTGCCGAAGGATTTAGAACCAACCAGCTTGGCCCGGTTGTTGTCGCGGAGGGCGCCACTGGTTATTTCAGAAGCGCTGGCACTGCCTTTGTTAATCAAGACAACCAGTGGCTTCTTGCAAAGCGGCTTGCCATCAGCGCGCATTTCGCTCTTGTAGCCATCCCGATCTACCGTAGAGACGATGTTGCCCCCCTCGAGGAACATGTTGGCAATCTCGATGGCGTTGGCCAGAAGCCCGCCCGGATTATCTCTCAGATCAAGGACGATCGCTTTGGATTTGGCAAGCTTGTCCACCGCTTCCCGCATTTCGCTGCTGGTTTCTTGAGAAATGAAAGTGCTCAAACGGATGTAGCCAACGTCGCCATCGATCATTTTTGCTGTTTGCACGGCATGTATTGGAATTTCCGCGCGCTTGAGCGATATTTTGATTTTTGTTTTGTTGTGCCTGAGGACAACCAGGGAAACTTCAGTTTGCACAGCACCGCGAATCAATTTTGCCGCTTCCTCGACCGTCAGCCCTCTCGTTGGAGTGCCATTGATTTCTAGAATTTCGTCGGCTGACATCAACCCGGCACGGTCAGCCGGAGTCCCTTCAATCGGGGTAACGATGATGATGTGCTTGTGATCATCCATACCGATCTGGATGCCTATGCCAAAAAGCTTGGCATCGATTTGCGCCCGCTCGTCGTCAAAGGCGTCAACATCGAGAAAGCGCGTGTAGCGATCGGCCAGGCTGGCTAGCATAGTCTCGATGCCTTTATGCGCATCGGCTAACGTCTTCAGCTTGCCGTCGTAACGATGTTCCCAACGACTCCACGCTTGTCCGTTGAAGTTCTTATCAAGATAGTCGTCGCGGATTAAGTGCCAAAC
>PSRH01000285.1 GCA_003175915.1 Candidatus Melainabacteria bacterium
ATTTGGCTGGCTGCCGGCTGGCCTGGACATTCACCAATAATGACGGTTCCAAGTCGAAAACGTGCGGCAATGCCATGCGCTGTCTGGCCCTCTGGGCCTATAAGAAAGGCTTGCTCAAAGATCGGGCAAAGGTTTTGACAGAAACCGGTCCAGTAGAAGTCGTCTTCCACTCGGAAGAAAAAATCGAGGTTGACCTCGGCGTGCCTCATCTTGCCGCACAAGAAGTGCCATTTACTGGCGTTGATAGCGGCAAGCAGGTGGTGGCCAGCCCTTTCAATATCGGTAGCGACAATTTACAGATCACCAGTGTGAGCATGGGCAATCCTCACTGTCTGGTCTTCTCCGCTGCCATTCTTGCCAATACGCGCGTGCAGCTGCCCTTCGACCGGGAGAGCCAACTGCAAGAACTACCTCCAGGGTTAGCCGCCCTGGCCGAAAAGATCCAGGCCGATCCGCGATTCCCTGAGGGGGTCAACGTTTCCTTTGTACTCTCCCACAAGCGGGACAGCGCCCGGGCGATTGTCTTCGAAAGAGGCTGTGGAGCGACCCTTGCTTGTGGCAGTGCAGCAGCGGCGATTCTTGTCGGCGGCGTCCTGGAAGGCCGGCTGGATCGCCAGGCCACGATCACCTTACCGGGTGGCAACCTGCTAGTAAATTGGTCCAATCAAGACAATCGTGTCCGCATCACCGGCCCGGCCCGGCTTGTCTTTGAAGGGCATTTTGCCTTGCCCTTGTCGCAATTGAACCTTCCTAAAAGATCGGCGCTATCGGGGGCGATGGCCAAATGAACCTCCCGGTAGAACGCCGCAGGGAATGGATTCGCAGCCGCCGCGAACAGCGCAAGCTTATGCGGAGAGCCCGCTTGCGCAGGCAAATGCTGCGCTATGCCTTGCTCATACTGCTCATGTTCACGGCCACCAGTGGCTTCTATTACCTGCCCTGGTCCATAGCCAACGCTCGGGAGCAAATCGTAGTTAGAGGCAACAAAGTAGTTAGCGATGAGCAGGTGCGGCAGGCCCTTGAATCAGCACTGGGGCGACCAATCTATCGTTTGAATCCGCACGAGCTCGAGTCTGACGTAAAAAGCTTAGACGTCGTCCAGCAGGCCTTTGTCAGGCGCTACTGTTTGCCGAGGCCCAAATTGGTCGTCGAGATATTGGAGGAGTTTCCCTGGGCCAGCTACGCCACCGACCCGGACTGCCAACCCAAATGGGTGATCGCTGAATCAGGGCGAAAAGTCCTCATCAGTGAATTTCCAAAGGTAATCCAACCTCCTCTCAAAATTTACGGACAGTCCAGCCGCGCTTTTACCAGCAAAGAAGTCAGTCAGTGGGCTAACTGGATTAGTTATATCGAAAAACAAACGCAATGCCCGGTGGAATCAGTCGATATGAGAAACCCGCAGGAAGTGAAAGTGATTGCTGGAGATCTGTGCCTGAAATTGGGCAGTCCTGACTCTTCGCTGACCCGGCGGCTGGCCAGGCTAGCCTCGGTCCTCAGCGTCATCGATCCGATGCGCGACAAGCTCGAGTTCATCGACCTGGGGTTAGACAGCAATATTCCGCTCAAACTAGCTCGTAAAGCGGGAACGCAGCATTCGCTCGGGCAGTTGCCTACACCCCGTTCGCAGTTGTGATCGCCAATCCAATCTAAAAGAAATCAGGGCCGGGCGATGCCATGCATCGCCCATTTACCGGACAAGACCGTTGGAGCGTTATCGCCTATTCTTCCGGGTTTGCTTCAGCCGCTTCTTCGTGGTAATCGGTTTCGGTGTTTATCAACCAGATATTGTCTCTGCTCTTGATTCCGGCAGCAATGTTCTCCACCGCCGCTATAGCGGTCAACATCGAGTGGTCTTGATTGTTGTATTTATGCATGCCGTTGCGGCCGATTAAATATAGATTCTCGATTTGATCGGCAAACTCTCTGATTTCATGAAAGCGATCGTAAGTGCCGAAGTAACCCGGGTAGGTCTTGGGCATGCGGATCACGGTTGAATCGAGAATTTCTTCTCCTGGCTTGATAATGCCAATCAGCTCCAGTTCCCGAGCGGCAAATTCCGTCAAGCGAGCATCGCTCATCTGCCAGAGGTCATCGCACTCGTTGCAGAAATACTCAAGACCAAGCCAAACTTTGGATTTATCGGCAACCAGATATGGGCTCCAATTGTTGAAGATTTGCAGGCGACCGAGCAGGACATCCGGTTCTTGAATGTAGATCCAATTATCGGAAATCAGCTTCTTACCGTTATTACTTTCAGACTTGAGAGCCAACTGTTTGACGAGGATGCCTACGGTAATAAAGTCTCTATAGCTTAGGCCTTCGCTTACTTCCTTGACGTTAGCGGGTGCCTTATCTCCGAGCGCTCTGACGAAATCTTTAATAGCCATCGTCGAGAAGAAATAGTCGCCCTCATAGCGTTCCTTTTGTCCGTTCTCCAGATTGGTCACCTCCACGGCAACGACCTTGTTACCTTCAACGATAACGGCTCTTACTTCAAGGTTCATTTTGATCTGCCCGCCGCCTTGCTTGACTTTGTCGGCCACCAACTCCCACATCTGGCCCGGGCCAAACTTTGGATAGAGGAATTGTTCGATAAGCGACGTTTCTGTATTCTTTGCCTGTCCGCCGAAAGGGGCCAGGAGCTTTGAAAAAAAGTGGCGCACCGCTTTCAGGAGCGATAGTCCTTTTATTCTTTGTGCTCCCCAGGCAGCACTGATTTGCGAGCAGGGAACGCCCCAAACTTTTTCTGTATAAGATTTGAAGAACGTTGTGTAGAGCTCATTGCCAAAGCGATTGACAAAAAACTCCGCCAGGTTGCGTTCCGGCTTGATCGGAAAAAGCATGGATTGCATGTAGCTAAAGCCAATTTTCATCGTTCTGAGAATGCCCAGTTTCTGCAAAGTCGCCAAACTCAAACTGATCGGATAGTCGAAGAGCTTGCGCATGAAATAGATGCGCGAGCGGCGATTGCGCAAAAGCATCACCTCATCCGACTGTTCCGGATTGACTGCCTGCCCACTGGCTGCTACTTGTCTAATGGCTTTCCGGTAAGAAATGAAATGTTCTTTTTGATTGGTGGACTCAAGCGGCATGAAGTCAAACCACCAGTTCATGACGCGATCTGACTTAGAAAAGAAACGGTGTCCTCCTATATCTATACGGTTGCCTTTATAGTTGACCGTTCTTGCCAGTCCGCCCAAATAGTCACTACGCTCGAGCACGATCGGCTTTAGCGATGTTTGCTTCAACAACTCATAGGCGGCAGTGAGCCCGGCCGGACCCGCACCGATGATTATGACTATTTCATTCCGGTTGGTTCGAGTTTCCAAATTCACCAGACCAATCAAATCTACCCAACGCGATCAGGTACTTGTATTCTTACCCAATTAAGTGACATCTTCGTCGAAACTTTCACTTTGCAAATGGCGATGCTGAAAAGCGACCAGTTTGCTCAGAACTTTAGCACCTACAGAGCGCCTTAAGTCCTGACAAGAGCTTGCCCGAAGGCTGATAAATCGAACAAGCCTTTAGCCCGCTGCTTCTTTAGCTTCTTTCCAGAGCTTTCCCCACTCACTCGGGGTCAATTCCTTTAATGGTTTAGGCGAACGCTTTTCCATTTCGTAGAAGCGCCGCTTAAATTTTTCGATTGACATGAGCAACGACTCTTCGCAATTGAGTCCATGCCAGCGAGCGATATTCACCATCGTGAAAAGAATGTCCCCCATTTCCAGATCCATTTCAATAAGCAATCGCTCTTTCTCTTCTTTACCCTGGTTTGCCTGGCTCGCTTGAGCGGCTTCCCGGAATTCTGCCAGCTCGCTGTCCAACTGCTGCCAGATTTCACTTGCGTCATTCCACTCGAAGCCTTGCCCGACCGCCTTCTCGGAAATTTTGAGGGCCTTGAGCAAGGCCGGCAGAGTGGTTGGCACGCCATCCAGGCTTGAACGGGTTTTGTGCTGACGCTCTTGTTCTTTCAGACCTTCCCACTGAGCCAGGACTTCCTCAGCAGTGGCTAAGCTGGCTTCACCAAAAACGTGCGGGTGCCTGCGCACCATCTTTTCGTTAATCGTATGAGCGACATCTTCGATGTCAAATTGATTGGCATCTTTTGCCACCTGGGCGTTCAGTACCACCTGAAGAAGCAAGTCACCAAGCTCTTCTTTCAGCTTTTCACTGTCGTCAAGATGGATCGCCTCTAGCACCTCATAAGCTTCTTCCATAAGGAATCGAGCTAGCGTCCGATGCGTTTGCTCGCGATCCCAGGGGCAGCCATTCGGGGCCCTCAGCCGGGCAATTGTCGCAATGAGCTTCTCTACATTGGTGGGATTGCTTTTCGTTTCCATGAAGTTTCAACACTAACACTTCAACCTTTGACATTCTTTAGCAAGGCTTATAGTTGACGCTTGGGGCACGCTAAAGCCGCATCCGCAGTCGTTTTTGCGCTCCATGGCACCAACCCCTGTGCCGCACCTGGGCAATCTGACTGAATATTCACGTGGTTTATTCGCAATCCCGGGCTCGCTACAATATTATTTGATGAGTTCGTGTCCATTCATTTTCGGGGAATTCTTGCGTTCGTGAACATATGCGTAATTGGAGCCGGATACGTAGGGCTTGTTACCAGCGCTTGTTTGGCTTATTTGGGCAATGATGTGATAGCCGTGGAGGCTGATCAGTCTCGCCTGGACAGCCTCAAGCGCGGCATCGTCCCCTTCTTTGAGCCAGGTCTGAACGACCTTGTAAAGCAGTGCTCAGAGCTAGGCTCGTTGACATTCAGCAGCAAAATTGACGAGGCAGTAAAGAAATCCCAGATCATCTTCATCGCCGTTGGCACGCCGTCGCTAGCCAACGGCGAGCCTGACCTCACTCAGGTCATGACTGTGGCAAGAGAAATTGGTCAGTCCCTTGATTCGACAAAGAAGCGCGTCATTGTGAACAAATCGACCGTTCCTGTTGGTTCGGGGAATTGGGTCGAGATGCTGGTCAACCAGGGCTTGATGATGATTCAAACCGTGCCGGCTGGCGCCGCCCGCTCACAAGCGCCGGCATTTTCCATAGTCAGCAACCCGGAATTCTTGAGGGAAGGCAGCGCCCTGGCCGATTCCTTCTATCCCGACCGAATCGTCGTCGGGGCCCAGGACGAGGCTGCCGTGGAGCTTATGCGCAAGCTTTACGGCCCGATTCTCGATCAGAGTTTCACCCCCCCTGATGTTGCCCCCCGGCCGGCAAAGTTACCGCCGATACCGTTGGTGGTGACGGATTTGGCCAGCGCCGAATTGATCAAGTACTCAGCCAACGCATTTCTGGCCCTGAAAATCAGCTTCGCCAATGAAATCGCGGGACTTTGCGAAAAATCAGGCGCAGACATAAGGGAAGTAATGCGCGGCATCGGACTCGATAAAAGGATCGGCCAGTACTTTCTCAACGCCGGTATAGGTTGGGGTGGTAGTTGCTTTGGCAAAGACATTAACGCTCTTATGCAGGTGGCTAAAGAGTACAACTACCCAACGCCATTGCTCGAGGCTACCAGCGATGTCAATTACAGACAACGCACTTCAGTAATCAAGAAACTGCAGGACGAATTGAAGATTATCAAAGGAAGAACGGTAGGTCTCATGGGCCTGTCCTTTAAACCCAATACTGACGACTTAAGAGATGCGCCTAGCCTGACTATCGCCCAGCACCTGATCAAAATGGGAGCTACCGTCAAAGCCTACGATCCTGTCAGCAACGCAAATTGCCGCACTATTCATCCAGAAATAGAGATTACTTATTGCGAAAATCTAGAGCAATTAGCAACTGGTGTGGACGCCCTGGTACTAGTCACGGAATGGGATGAGTTCAAACAAGCTCCCTGGAAAAAAATAGCCGGACTAATGAAGGGTTTGCTGATAATAGACGGGCGAAATGCCCTGGATAAGGATGCCTTGGTCAAAATCGGTTTCACGTACCGGGGAATCGGATATTAGGAGACCATATTGAGAGTTGTCATCACAGGCGGTGCCGGGTTCATCGGCTCACACTTAACAGATCGACTGCTAAGCGAAGGGCACGAAGTATCCGTTCTGGACAATCTCATCACCGGCAACTTTAATAACCTGGTTCATCACCAGAATAACCCCCGCTTTCAATTCATCCACCACAACGTCAGCAACCATATTCACGTCATCGGAGACGTCGATTGGGTAATTCACTTCGCTTCACCTGCCAGTCCTATAGATTACCTTCACTTCCCGATCGAAACGCTTAAAGTGAATTCGCTGGGAACGCACAACACTCTCGGTCTGGCCCGCACCAAAGGGGCGAAGTATTTGTTGGCGAGCACCTCGGAAGTCTACGGCGATCCAGAAATTCACCCACAACCCGAGTCTTACTGGGGCCATGTCAATCCCATCGGCCCGCGCGGTGTTTATGATGAGTCAAAGCGATTCGCCGAGGCCATAACCATGGCCTACCATCATAAGCATGGCTTAGACAGCCGCATTGCCAGAATCTTCAATTGTTACGGGCCGCGCTTGCGTCTAGATGACGGCAGAGTAGTTTCCAATTTCATAGGGCAGGCCCTCACTAATAAACCCCTGACCGTTTACGGGGATGGCTCACAGACTCGTAGCTTTCAGTACATCTCCGACTTGATCGAAGGTTTGGCTAAGCTTATGGCTGTTGATCATCACGAACCTGTCAATCTCGGCAATCCCACGGAAAAAACGGTTCTGGAACTGGCAAAATTGATCAAAGAATTGACCAAATCGAAAAGCGAGATCATCATAAAACCGTTACCGGTGGATGATCCAAAGCGAAGGCTGCCCGATATTTCCAAAGCAAAGAAATTGCTCAACTGGTCTCCGAACAAGGATTTGGTTGAAGGTCTGACTGAAACTATTGCCTGGTATCGCGAACAACTCAAGATCAAAGTTTAGGCTCTTCTTGGAACGCTGCAACGGAATTTCTCAGCTGTTGGGGGCGACGCATGCCATAGCCCGTTTCAGATGGAGTTCGTCTTGTCCGGGCAATGCATGGCATCGCCCGAATTTCGAACCAGCGGGCGGCTGAAGCCGCCCCTACAAAATACCCTACTAACGACAACCACATGTCCCACCAATTGGCAACCATCGTAGGTAGGGTTTGTTCTTCTTACGATCTGACTTGCCAGAAGCCTGATTACTTCTGCTAGACTTTCCATCTCTTCGCAATCGCCCAATCATGCCTGACAAACTCAACAAGAATGCCTCAGTCTGGCTACTCGCTCCGGCTCTATTCTTTCTATGTGGCCTGAGTACTGAAGCTAATCCTCAGCCTTTTCTTCAATCGGAAAAGGCAAGCTTGGCCGCACCGCAAACAGCCGGTGGAGCTGCTCCAGTGTTGCCGCCCTTGGCTCCGAGTCGGGACAGTCCGGCTAATCCTTCATATACGAAAAGCGCGGGACGCGATCGCCATATCTTCGAATTTCTCGATAAGATGACGATGCCTGGCTGGTCCGCTCAGCAGATGTCGCTGCATCAAACTGCTCCCCGCCAAAGCACCGGTGCGACCAAAATTCCCCAGTCAACCCCGGCTATTGCTTCTGATTCAGGATCAACTTCTGGCAGCGAGCCGTCCATTTTAGATTTGGCTAGCGAGTTTGGCTGCACTACCTTGGCTCAGAGAACTTTCACACAGGTTGACAGCGAGATCGTCGCCAGTGTGTATCAATTTGGTACAAGCGAAGGTGCCTATGGCGCCTATTGCTGTCTTCGCAAAGGAGCTTCCAACCTGATTCCCAAAGGGGATGCTTCCAGCGAGGATGACAAGGACATTTCATTCTGGAAAGACAAGTACTTTGTCAACATTTCCGCTTCCTCGTCTGATGGTGCCATAACGATGACCAGAATCGCTGAGCAGCTGGCGGCATCCATCCCGGCAAGCAGCGCCAAACCGGCGATTCTGACGCAACTCCCTACCCTTGAAAAAGTGCTGGGCAGTGAAAAGATAGTCATGGGTCCTCTGGCGCTCAAAAGGCTTTACCCGGCTCCCTACGTCACAGCACTGGTAGCAGATACGGACGGAGTGCATGGCGCCATAGCCGACTATCAGATGCAAGAGCCCTATCGTGAGCGCTTGAAATTATTAGTATTACGTTTCGCCAGTCCAGCAGTGGCCAGTCTATCGTTCTCAAAATATGTCGGTCAGTTAGGAGAACAACACGACGAACAGGACCTGGAAGGTTTCACCTATCAAACCAGCATCTTTAAGGTAGGCGGGACTTTCATGCTTTGCCAGATTCGCAATGACGAGCTGGTAATCATTACGGGCAGCCGCAAGAAACTTTCTCTTGCCACTCTCGCCAAAGAAATTTACTGACCTAGCTGCCCTTCTCGATTGGGCTTTGAATTGATAAGCTTTTAAAATTGGCGGCAAATAAAAATTCTAGTTTCACGATTTTGGGGGAATAAGGTTTCTAGTTCAACTCGCCGGAAATTGATTGACTTGCGATGATTAATCCCAAAATTCTCTTGGTTGAAGACGATAAAAACCTGGCCTATTTGTTGCGCCTGCACTTTGAGCACGAACGCTTCCTGGTCGACCTCGTCCAAAACGGGGGGGATGCTGTCGCTCAGTTAAAAAATCATACCTACGATTTGATCGTTCTCGATTGGATGCTTCCCGATTTGAGCGGCATCGAAGTTTGCCGGCAATTTAGAGAACGCGGCGGCAAGACTCCAGTAATGATGCTTACCGCCAAGGGGGCAGTGGACGATATGACTCTCGGATTAGATTCCGGCGCTGACGATTATATGGTCAAACCATTTAATCCCAAAGAGCTGGCAGCCAGAGCTCGAGCCCTGCTCAGAAGACCTCCCCAATGGGAAGGTAAGGTCCTGAAGGTGAGGGATATCGAATTTGACACTGGTGCTAAGCGCCTGACCCGCAATGGCCGGGAAATCGACTTGACCGGCAAAGAATTGGCTTTGCTCGAGTTGCTTATGCGGTACCCCAACCGCAGCTTCACCCTGGAAGCTATCCTCGATCGTCTATGGCAGTCGGATTCAGCTGCGTCAATCGATACGGTTCGCACGCACATGAAAACGCTGCGCAAAAAAATCGGCGACGATGAAGAGAACCCGCTCATCCGGACGAAACGAGGCATGGGCTATAGTCTCATTCCTTAGCCAATTCTTCTTGAGCGTGGTTAGATTAAATGAGGATTCGATCTAATCCATGCAAGATTTTCTGCACAGACTCTTCAACTATTCGGCCCGTCCGGCCCAACTAAGGATTCCACTCTTAGTCCTGGTTGTTGCCCTTTTGTTTAGCGGTTTTGGTCTATTTTCTAGCGAGCAGTTTTTCTCGCAACTTGATACCAGCCGTAGCGCCGTATCTATAAGCGAGTTGTTGGCCGAACTGCAGTCACTCAATACGGAACTAAGGAACCTGGATGCCTTCGAGCGCACCTTACTCCTGACAGGCGATCAATCGATCGCGCAAAACTTCATCCAGTCTTGCAACCTCTTAAGCGAACACGTGTCGCGACTGCGCAGCTCTAAAACGCTTAGCCCGCTCAGCCAGAGCCGTTTGAGGGATATTCTCTCGAAGATTGACCAGAAAATAAACCTGGGTAGAAAGATATCCGTCGAACGGATCAGGTCGGGCTTGGCTTCCGTCAGCAGCGACGTCAATGCCGAACAAGGTCTCAATATCGCCATAACAGCGCCGCTATCGGCTCTAATCGGCGAACAAACCAGGCTAAAAGATGATTCTACAGCCACCATGGACAATGCTCGGGTCACCACGCAATTTCTTATCCTCGCATTCAGATTGGCCCTGGCGGTTTTTATGGTGATTTGCCTTTTGCTAGCCACACGCTATCTCACGGAAAGAAAAGCCATGGAAGCCCTCTTGAAAGGAGCAGAAACAAAATTTCGAGCCGTCTTAGATCAAACCTTTCAGTTCAGCGGCGTGCTTTCTCCTCAAGGTGAGTTGCTGGACTTCAACCGGACCCTCCTTGGTTTTTCCGAGGTTGACGCCAAAGAGGTTCTCCACAAGCCCTTTTGGGAGTTGACATGGTGGCAGCATTCCCCGCAAACTCAACGCGACTTGCGGGCAGCCGTGGCCAAAGCGGCCGCCGGAGATTTCACCCGCCTTGAGGCAGACGTTCTCAGTGGTTCCGAGCGCGTCATCCTTGACCTTTCCGTGAGACCTGTCAAGGATGAAGCCGACCACGTCTCGATGCTTATCCTGGAAGCTCGCGATATAACTCGGCATAAGCTGGCCGAACAGGCATCAGCAGAACGCGCGGCTCGCCTGAAGGCCATCCTGGAAACTGCTCCGGACGGCATTGTCACCTTGACGACAAATGGTCAGATCGAATCGGTGAACGACGCCATGGGCGCGCTTTTCGGTTACGGGGCCGAAGAAATAATTGGCGAGAATATCGATCTGGTCATGCCGGGATTTTTCCCTGAAGCAGAAAACGAGATTAACCTGGATACCTTGAAAGTTGGTGAACGAAGGATCGTCAGTAGCGGCCGTGAGGCTACTGGCATTCGCAAGGACGGGTCAATAGTGCCAGTCGAGCTTTCTCTTAGCGCCTTACGACTAGGAGATCACCAGATCATCACCGGCATCGTTCGCGACATAACCGAGCGTAAAGAAGCACAACAGCGCTTGAAAGATTTCTACTCCAGTGTCTCCCACGAATTGAGAACTCCTTTGACTTCGATTCGAACCGCCCTCTCACTAATCGAAGAAGGAGTAGCAGGAGCAATCACGCCTGAAACCAAACCGATTATCGAAATCGCCCAATCAGAAGCAGACAGATTGATTCGACTGATTAATGATCTCCTTGATATTAGAAAGATCGAGGAGGGCAAATTCGTTCTCAATATAAGTGAAGTAGATCCCAAGCAGCTGGTCGAAAAGGCGATCGACTCTGTGCGCAACATAGCCAAAGACTCGCAAGTGGAGTTGGTTAGCGAAATCAATGCCGCGTCGTCCCTGTGCTGTGACGAAGACCGCATTATTCAGGTGCTTACCAACCTGCTCTCCAACGCCATCAAGTACTCTCCGCCTAATCAGCGCGTTTCGGTCTCAGTGCAGGAAGGCAAAGAAGCCTATTTATTTGCCGTCATCGATGCCGGTTGCGGCATTTCAGAAAATCAGATTCATAAACTTTTCGGACGCTTCGAGCAACTTCAATCAAACCTCTCTAACCACAAACACGGAAGCGGTTTGGGGCTGTTTATTTCCAAAGCAATTGTGGAACATCACGGCGGCTTGATTGGCGTCGATACTTCTAGCGAAAAGGGCAGCAGATTTTGGTTTAAGCTGCCTGCCCTTCATGCCGGGGCAGGTTAAGATCGACCACCAATGAGTGTTACGCCATCAATGGCGTAGGGGCGAGGCCATGCCTCACCCGGGCCCGGCGAACTTCTTTTGAACTGGGCGACGCATGGCGTCGCCCCTACGGCCGGAAGGACCAACATCTTTTACATCAAGGGCCTGCGAGATATAAGGACAATTTTTGGGCAAATATAGGGGTGTTGGCTTGGCAGTCGAAAAAAGAGCGTTCAATCCTTTGAAAACCAGGGCCTTAGGCAGATCCCAGTCAGTCAAAGCTGATCATTTTCTCATCTTGACAACACCCGGCTACCCGTGCGCCCATCAAGCTTGGAGGTCCCCGACCAGCATCATCTTTCACGCTCACTTCACGTTGGGCAAATAGACTAAAAACTGAGAAAGTATTTGGCAAAGTTTTTGGCTTGGTAGTTATTTGCCCAACAGTAAGGAGCTCCTCATCGTTCACCTCTGGAGCAGCAAACCCAAATGGTATGCTGATTTTGGTAGCGATCGGCCTATGTGACTAAACTATTACGGGCAAGAAGAATATGTTTTACCAAAAGAACAAAAAATCGATAAGAAGAAACCATGGGTCAGCGCTAGCGGACGCACCCGGAACCATCTGGGCACTCTTTATAATGCTCGCCTTTCCGGCGATGTGCTATGCATCGCTCTTTTATCGAGCCACCTTTGTCTATTTTGCCACCAGGGATGCTTCCTATTACGCGGCAAAATCGGCCACATTCACACTAGCCCAGACCAACGCCAATACCAGATTCACGACAGACATGAACACTTTCAACGGTATCAGCGGCACTTATACGCTCTATATTGTCGCTCAACCAATTGCCGGCGGGACGCCAACGTACTACACAGCCCCGCTCGCGCCAGGCACTCTGGATACCACCAACAACGTTTATTTCTTGAAAGTGGTTACGGCTTCCACCATTCAGCCGCTTTTCAACATGGGCCCGAGTTGGCTTGGAATGAGTATTCCTGGCCTGACTGGACCTTATAACCTTACGGTCGTTTCTCAATTTTTTTCGGAAAATCCTACGGGACTAATGAACTAGGAAGAAGACAATTCAAGAAGGTCAGGAACTATGAACTCGTTTGAAAATAAATTGAACCAAAACCAGCGATCGCACCTGGTCTTCAAGCGAAGAAGTGAATCAGGCGTAGGCATTATTGCCATCGGTCTTTTCCTGGCTTTCTTTGCCGTTCTACCACTCAGCCTCTTGTATTTTGAAATGTCCCGCTTCGGTCTTATGCAGCAAGAGCTCCACAACATCACAGACTTTGCCGCTCTTTCCGGCACAGCCGCCCTGGCTTCACAATCGCAGAGCAGCACCGTCACCAACGGACAAACTGCCGCCATGCAGCAAGCCGTAATTACCTTCGCTCAGAACAGTATATTGCAAACAGGTTTTGGGCCCGTACCGTCTAACTCTCAGCTCGGCGCCACCAGCGGCAACATCAACAACATACAATACGACTTGAATGACGGTGCCAGCTTTCAAGCTAGTGACCCAACAAACACAAAGAGCGTCAGACTAATTGTTTCTCTTAGAGACCAGACCGGTGCTGTCCAACCGACAGGCACCTCGACCGCCGTAACAATGGCTGTGGATGCACGCTACCGAGACTCGACTATTTTCGCTTCACAAATACTACCGATTCAAAACACCATCGTGGCCGCCGCATTCTCACTGGGTGGTCTGCCGCAGTTGGATATGATCCTTGCCTTTGACGTTTCCGGATCAATGGATGACACAACCAAGATTTACTTAGTGAAGAGATACTGGACGGGAAGCGCTGGTGGTGATGCTGGCGGCGATCCGGCCAATACTATAGTCGACAAGATAGTCACAACAGATCAAGCTGGTTCCTCTACTCCGGACACCATCTACAACATCTTCATACCCGCCTATACTGGCACCGCTTTTAACGTCGTACCTCCTTGCGGACTTCGCTTTGGCGCTTTCCCCCAATCGTTTTCAGGTATTCCTCCTGGTCAGGGCGTCACCTGGGCCTACACATTCAGCGAGTCGCCCTTCGATTCCAATACTTATCCAAATGGCAACGCCCTACTGGGGCTGCGTGCAAACGCGGCTACTGTTGTTCTTAACCAGAGCCTATTATCAACGGGTGTGACGGAACAAGGGCGGCCGCCGGGTAATTATGACGCTCTCAACCCTACCAGCTTTACGCTCTTTAACGGTGTCAACACTGTGGACCCCTCGGCTTCACCTGCCTACAAGTATTACTTTACTGATTGCATCCCTTCAGACCTGGTCGGCACAACTCAAGGCGGCTTTAACTTCGCCGATGTCGCTACCTGCGTAGCAGCTTCACGCGGCAACCTGGAAAATGCAACCGTTTATGCAAGCAGTCTAACCAATAAGGATGTTCCCAGCCCATCGCCCGGGGTAGGGGCAGCTTGGTACAACGCTTATTGGACCTATGTCAGGAATCATGCCTCACCAATCGCCCTGGATCAAACTGGCTCGACAACGAACGGAGCCCGCACGGCAGCTAAGAACTTCTTCGCAACGATGAACGCAAGCTCTAACGCGCACTTCGGGCTAATCACCTTTGCTACCACAGTAGGAACCAGCGCCACCTCCACACTGACTGCCAACAATATCGACGCGTTTTATCCAGGAGGAGGCTCGCAGAATTTTCCGTTACCGGCTATCCTCCTCAGTCAAAGCAATTCAAATTATGATGCTACGGACGCAACGGGCGTCACTGCCTGCCTGGCAGGAACAGCAACCACTCCCCTGGGACCGTTGGGACAGACCGATATCGCGGACACTTTGCATTCAGCAGTCGCTCAATTGACTAGTAGCAGTCAATCACGTCCCACGGCCAAAAAAGCAATCTTGCTCTTCACCGATGGCGTGCCTAACTTAGGCACCAACACGACAATACCGGACTATGGGGCTTTCAACGAAGCCAGTGCGGCTGGTACCGCCGGCATACCCGTATTCACCATCGGCCTATCCACAAACAGCGCGATTCAGCCCCATGAAGATACAGTATTGGGTGATGGCAACCCGCCAAGCAATCAACAGGGCATTGCCTACAGATCGGGCAACCTCGCTGTTTATTATCCTGTCGCTGGTGGAACCAGCTTAAATAGCGCCTTCCAGGCAGTCGCCAGAAGTCTAGTGGTCTTGCAATAGGTATCGATCAACAGAAAAGAAGAGTCAGTCATGCGTACCAAACTGAAAAAGGCATACCAGGTGTTTTTGTCCAGAGCTCAATTGAGCATTGAACTGGGCGCCATTGCCTTACTGGTGATAATCCTTTGCTTATTGACCTTCGACATCGTGATCGTCCTTTGGGGTTTCTCTCTGCTTGACCTGGCTGCCCGGGACGCTGTCCGAGCCGGTGGTAGTACCGGTAACGCTACGGCCGGTCTTAAAGCAGCTCAACAAGCTTGCTTATCACACAAGGCCGACGGCTATTTCGTCACGCAACCCACAGTGGCCGGGGGCGCAATCACGACTGATCCGACAACAGGCAATTCCACTGCTACGGATTTCATATTCGAGACAAATCCAAGCAATTTACCACTTCCACCTCTGGGAACCGGTCCTGCCGGCTCTCCCTGGGTATTGGCGACAGCCAGATGCAACATAAATATGCCGTTCGTACCCGGCTATGCAGGCGCCTCCATGTCGGGTGGCCCGACGCCAGCATACCGTACTTACACCGGTCCGATTTTAGGCGTCCGCGCCCAAGCTCCGGCACCTGGCACAACTCCACCAAATCCACCGCCGCCGCCACCACCACCGCCGCCACCACCACCGCCGCCGCCACCGCCGCCGCCGCCGCCACCACCACCGCCGCCGCCGCCGCCACCGCCGCCGCCGCCACC
>PSRH01000224.1 GCA_003175915.1 Candidatus Melainabacteria bacterium
TGGTTCAATGTTTGTTCGCGCTCGTCGTGCCCGCCGCCCAGACCGGCTCCGCGCTGGCGGCCCACTGCGTCTATTTCGTCAACGAAGACGATGCATGGGGCGTGTTTCTTCGCCTGATCGAACAAATCTCTGACGCGGGAAGCGCCGACTCCAACGAACATCTCCACGAAATCCGAACCAGAGATGCTGAAAAATGGTACGCCGGCTTCTCCAGCTACGGCTTTGGCTAACAGCGTCTTACCGGTACCTGGTGCACCGACTAGCAAAACTCCGCGTGGTATGCGAGCGCCGAGAGCCTGGAATTTTTCCGGGTTCTTAAGGAAGTCGACAATCTCTTGCAGTTCTTGTTTGGCTTCATCGATGCCGGCTACGTCAGCGAAGCTGACTTTGACTTTGTTGTCCACCATTAACTTGGCTCGGCTGCGCCCGAAGCTCATGGCCTGATTGCCACCCGATTGAGCGCTCCTGAACATAAATAAGAAGCCGACAAGCAGAAGTATGGGCAGGAAGAAAGAACTGATCATGCTGAACCAGAAGCTGGATTTATCTGGCTCCTTCACTTCCAGCATGACGCCGGCTTTGTTGAACTCGCTAATCAGCGATTCCTTTGCCTCGGCCGGGATGATTACCTGACGCTCTCGATCGCTGCCCGCCATTCTTACCTGAATGACTGACTCGCCGTTGGTGACCACAACTTTGGAAATCTGGTCGCCCTTGCCTTCCCTTATAAGGCTTTCCAACTGGGTATAGGTGAGCGGCTCTTCGTGCCTGCTAATTGTCTGCAAGGACAGAATGAATACGAGAAGAACCAGTAGTAAAAATATGACGGCCCAGGTTGTACCGTACTTCCTCATCACTATCGCTCCAGAATCTCCGCCATCAGATTATAACACGCTAAATCCGGCTGCCTAAGCGCCTGCCTGCCTGGGTTCCGGGGCTTTTGCCCGAAGCTAATCTAAATATTCCCAAGCGCTCCTTAACTCATCTATTCCGTGAAAGGCAACCCAATTGCAGCTTTTGCACAGGCTCAGGCCCACGCCTGGCCCTTATAAAAATCTACCCAGGAATTTTCAATTTACATATTGAATTAAGGCTTTGCCGCCCTGTCAATTTCTTTTTCAAGCCAATTGTGCCTGATCATGAGCCAGCGGTAACCATTTGAGCAGATGAGATGGCTTGCTTGTCACCTTCACTTTCTCGCTCAAGCCAACTCCTGGTACCCAGAGCACCTCCTCCTGATCAGCGAGCACTATCTGAGCCGTTGCTGACCGGCTTGGCCCTTCCGGCTTGTGCGTGTGCAGATACTGCTTGAGGCGCACTTTCAAGGGCATGCCTAGAGGACGAATCAGGTCGCCGGGAAGGCGCAGCCTGAGTACGAGTGGCGGCGCCACACCGGAAAGATCGACAAATGCTTCATCAGCATGGGCGGGCGGAAATCTCAGCGGGGAACCCGCCTGGTCATCGGAAAAACTTTCAATTCTCAATACCCGCCCCGGTAATAGAGCGATAGTATTTCCCGGAACCTTTACTGGTAACGGGTTGAAGCTTGTCAGAGGCGACTCTTCCTTCTCCAGCCAGACCAGTTCGGACCTTGTGATAGAGACCTGCCAAGTATCGTTCAGTGTCAGTGAGGTGAGCCACTTCTTTCCTGGCGCCGGCGGTAATAGTTTTGAGGAGGCAAGCAGTTCAACGATTGCCTCAACGCGCTGATAGGTAACCTCTATGTCCCGCTCCTGAAGCGCTCTAGCGATGAGGCGACGTCTGAGGGCGAGGGGTTGCTCTTCAAGAAGGGCGATTTGCCAATTGTTGCTGGTACTCGGGGCAACTTTATCTGCCAGTTCCTTGGTAAGTTCAGCCAGGAAGTCTTCTTCTTCTTTCACAACCTGGCGAAATTGCTCGACGCGCTGCTTGAAATCACCGAAGCGCGCTTCGATTGCAGGAATAACCGTGTTGCGGACGTAATTGCGAGTATAGGCAGAGCTCTGGTTCGAAGAATCTTCGCGAGCCGTCAATCCCTCTTCGATCAAAAAACGTTTGCATTCTTCTTTAGTGACGGTAAGCAGGGGACGGATCAGTTGTATTTCTTCCGATAAAGGGCGGCAAAGTCTCATGCCGGTAAGGCCTTTAAGCGAAGTACCGCGCCAGAGGCGAAAGAGAAGTGTCTCGATCTGGTCGTCCAGAGTGTGTCCTGTTAACAGATAGCGGCACTGCCACTCTCCGGCTGCTGCCGTTAATAGCTCATATCTTAAATGGCGCAAGGCTTCTTCTGACGGGCTTGTTTCGAACTGCCGCGATTGGCTGATTTTGCGGACATCCAGAGGGAGGCTCAAATCAGCACAGAGCGCGCGGCAGAAGTTTTCATCTTCGTCCGATTCGGCCCCTCTTAGCTGGTGATTGACGTGGCAAGCGCGAACATCGAGCTTTTCTTGCTCAGCCATTTGGCTGAGACCAACCAGTAAGGCGGTTGAATCAGAGCCACCGGAAAGAGCTACCAATAGGCGCAGGTGCGCTTGAGTTTTTGCCGAAGTCGGTGATTGGTCCACCAGATGACACTCAGCGAGCGCTTGCCTTATCACTTGCTGTAAATCCATATGGTCGATATCTGAGCCCACTCCAACAGTAAAATTTTTCGCCGGCGTGTTTTCAAGGGTTTCGTAGAGGCTGCTACACGCCTTATCCACGCAATTTATCTAAGATAAGAACTTGAGAAATTATATGCATTATCCTAGGTTTATAAGCGAGTAGCATTAGGAGAGGGAGTCTTTGGCAGAAGGTCGGTGATTGGTCCCGTGGCAGGCAGGCAAAGAAGTAATCGCGCGTTTCGCTTTGGCGTTTGGGCTGTTTCGTTAGGTTTTCTCGTTTACTCAGGCGTTCCGGGATTTTGCGCCGGCGATTTGGATACGGCTTCAGCCGTTACCAGGGAGCCTTTGCAGGGCGAAGTGGAAGAGAACGGCGTCGCTCCTAATAGGAGTGGGCCCGTGGCGCCGAAGGAACCTTTGCCAGAACCTGTCTTTAAGAAGCTCAGCCCGGAGAAGGGCGCCGGTGAAGATAACTCGCTTAAAGGCAAAGCGGAAAAATCGCAACTGAAAGGACACGAGGAAGAGGAAGGCAGCCAGGATGACTTAGAGCCTATGACAGGTACTTCCTCGCCTGATGGGGGATACCTTAAGGGATCCGCCCAAAAAGAAGGTGAAACTTTTGCTGGTGAGGATCCCGATAGTCAGGATCAAGAATTGCAAGTTGAATGGGATCGCTGGAGAAATAGACTTTTACGGGCGGTTCTAGCCGGGGCGATGGAGAATTTGAACAACCCGGATGCTGCCGATTTTAGATGGGATCCGGTTCGGCAGCGGGTGATGACGCAGTTCCCGCTGGGAACGATTGCCTGGTTCGCCTGCGACGTTACGAACGATCGTCGCATCAAAACTTTGAAGCTGGTGAAATCGTCGGGTTATCCCAACTACGATCGGGCGGTACTGGATGCGGTGCGCTCGCTTGAAGGCACATCGATACTAAAGTTCCCTTCTCGCTCACGCCGCACTCATGTTTCTCAAGCCGGTGGGGTAAGAACTTCAGACTCGTACCAACCGCAGTATTTCAAATTTGGCGACGTTGAGCATGTGAGAGTGCCCGGCAATTAACTGAAGAGCTGCCGATAATCAAACTCTGGTCTGGCACCCATTTTGCAAGTTTAGTAAACCCTTCCGGATCCAAGAATTGGTTTGCTCTTGGCAAAGAGTCTCCTTTAAAAGTCACCAAATGATGATTGGATAAGGAGTTCATGGTTCAGCCTCAGGGCTAAATCGAAGTGCAACTATCAATTATCAAAAGAAGAGAACGTTTCACAATACGCTCACCCTCTTAAAATCTTTGGATTATGCGCTCATAGAGTTAATTGTTGCCATCTTAGGGGTAGTAAGTGGCTAAGTGGCTATGGCGTATGAGGAAGTACAGTCATGCACGATGATGCAAATGAACAGCTCCGGAATCTAGAAGCAACATATCGGTCGCAAGGAAATCTTGCGGACAGTTGGTCGCCAGAGAATGGCCCTGACAGCAAACCCCGCGTCAGCACCATTTCTAAGCTATCTTTCGCCAAGAGCCGTGGATTGAAAACGTCAGAGAATCAAAGCCCTGCGGGGCCTGCTGTCAAAGAAGAACCCAAAAATAATGCACAGATGCAGGCGAGTGCAGTTCAAATAAGAGAACAACCAGCCAGCGGAAACTCCGTTGAGCCGGTAAGCGATTACAACAGTGCCGGATTTGTATCCCTGCCGAGCGTCACGCCACAGTTGAATGGCAACGAGCCATCACACCAGGCGGACTATTCGGGTGACACCAGGTCAGATTTTGCATCGGGCGGAGAAGCCTATTTAACTTCAGCCGCTGTATCTCAGGAAGAAATAGACCAAGCTGGAAAAGAGCTAGAAAGCTTTGACCCAGGACACTTAGCTTCCGCGTATGAGAAGAAAAAGCGCCTGATTTACGCCGCTACCATTCTCGTGATCATCGGAGCAATAGTTTACCTTGCCGCCTCTTTTATGCAGATGGCACAAACGTTTAGGCCACTGGCGTTTTTTCTCGTCTTTGCACCGATCTGTATAGTTTTGAGCTTGAAAGAGGCTTCCCGAGGTATTGCCCAGCGCAATCCGGTAATGGCACAGCGCTTGTGCGGATGGCTTTCATTCGGCAATCCTCTTGCCCTTTCTCATTTAGCGTCTTTATACATGGATACTGGCAAATATGGTAAAGCAGCGAAAGTATTGTTTACTGCCAGCCGAAGCGTGCAACCCAAGAATATTAATGACTACATCACAACCCATGCCAAATTTGCCGCAGTGCGCGCGCGCGTTGCCTCAATTACAGAAGCAGAAGGGCTTTTCAAGGAAACATTCAACTCAGCGGTTCAATTAAAGCAAGCGCGACCAACACCCAGTTCGTCGTTGACTCTGGTGGTGTCACTTATTTGCGGTGCTGAGATCGAAGGCTGCCAGTCAAACTATCAAAAGGCATTCGAACTATCGAGACGTGCCCTAACAGAACTTTCTCAAGTCAAAGAACCTCCTGTTGATTTGGTGCTCGATGTGCTTGAGAGCTTGGGGCATTACTCTAACGCTGTAGGACGCTGGTCTGAAACCGAATTGTATTTGCTCAAGGCTGTTGAAATTACAGATAAGCTGAAAGACGTTAGTAATGCTCAGAAAGCGCGAATCTTAGCTCACTTGGGGCTGGCACTCTTTCGCTTAAGATATACCGAGGCGGCCGAGCACGCTTTTAGTGAAGGCCTAAAGATAGCTGAGAAGAAAGCTGCCAGTGGTGCAGTGCCGCAGGTCATTTCGCTGTATGCCAAAGTGCAGAGCGCCAGAAAAGACTATCAAGAAGCAGATCAATCGTATAAAGACGCCATCGCAGCTTTTGACAGCCAAGATCCGAAAGTTACGCATGAACTTCTCCAGATAAAGGATGAATATGCGTTTTTCCTGAGAAGTTTGGGCAAAGAGGGCGAAGCTGCCGCAGTTGCTTTCTCGGTCACTCAGGCGAGAGCAGCACTCGAGCAACAAAAACTTGCAAAAGCCGCTAAGAACGGAAAGAAGCCCGAACTAATCAAGCCCGCAGCAGCGGCACCGCAGATCAACAGCGCTGCTGCGCAACAGATCAATCGCCAGTTTCGCTTTCCAATATTCACACTCTTAATAGTACTGTTTTACGGTTCGTCGGTTTTGTTGGGAGGATTCAGGGTTGCGTCATTTCACACTTGGGCATGGTTTATAGGATTTGCCACAGTTTTGGCAATTAAGTTGAGAGCCAAATACGGCGCACGTTCTGTAGAAGAAACACACAGCGCCTTGGTCTCAATTTTGTCGCATCTGCCGTTTGCGCGTTACGTCGTGCCTGAGCTCTCTGTCTTGCCGCAAAGAACAGTGGCAATTTTCGTTGGCTGCGCATTGCTGACAGCTGGTGTTCTCAAAGTAACATTGCCCGCACCGGATACAGTGCCATCCGGATTGACGTCCTATGAGTATCTGCAACTGGGCGGATCACTTGACCACAAAGAATCGTTCAACAAGGCCCGCGATGCATATCAACGAGCGGCCGACCAACATGGTTTTACCGGAACCATCGCTGAAAGAATGTTGAAGACGCTTCCGTTAGGCGAACAGCCTGATGAGGCGATTAGCTTGAATATGGAAGCGGTAGCTCTCAAGAAAGACAAAGACCAGGCTGAAAAAATTTGGAAAGACTGCATTGCCAAATATCCGAAGTTTGAAATACCTTATCTGCATCTCGGCGAATACTACCTCAAGAGTAAGGACAAACAAAAATTGAGTGAAGCGCAAGAGATGATCGCGCACACGCTTTCGATTAATCCAGACAACCAAAAAGCTTTATTTGATATGTATAAAATCAAGAAAGCACTAGGTGATGATTCGGGAGCAGAGCAGTACCTCAACAAGGTTCCCGAGGACCAAAGAAAGCTGATCGAGTCACTCGAGAAGATGAGTGACGAGCTGGAAAAGAAGGGAAAGGGCGCCGATGAAGACAATTGATATCCGCCAGCGGTATTAAATCGTCGGGAAGCCAAGTAGGTAGCAATTTCATCCGTATAGAACTCTTTTGTAGTAGGGACAATACGGAAGCGATGTGACTACAGTGCTGTAACTTGGCGGTACCATCTACGGTGCCTGTACCAATACCGGTTGATAGCAGTCTGCGCTTCACTTCGCTCCTTGAGTAGCGCCCGATTGTGAGAAATTATTCCAGTGGCGAGCCTGCTATTGCATATACAATTGGAGCCTTTCGGTATCCTTTCGAATCTGCACTGATCCCTGTAAGAGGTGTATGTAATGCATGCGCGACGATTCATTGGCGGAGCTCTTGCCGCGCTCCTGTTGTCAGTAAGTCTTCAATCGATTGGTTTTGCGGGCGTTGCGTCGCGTGGGACGATCATTCAAGGACACGTACGCAGTTTTGGATCTCACCACCAGATAAGGCAGCCGGCTCCAATCCAAGCTGCTCCTACTCTTAACGTAAGGGATTTTGGAGCTGTCGGTGATGGGGTGACTGATGACACAGCAGCAATCCAGAATTGTATTAATGCGGCCCAAGCAAATAGAGAAGGAGTACTATTTCCGGCCGGCACCTACCTTCACACTGGAGTAATTACTGCCAATGGCATAGGTCTTAAGGGAGTTGGTGGTGCCAGTATCCTGTTGGCAAACAATCCCACCAGTTCAGCAGTTGTTCTTACGGGCGTATCACCCTCGATTCAAAATCTTGTCATTAACTCGCAGCCCGCCGGTTCAAACACTATTACGTTTCTAAACGTACCTAGCTCTACACTGGCCGTTACGGGTAGCCAAAACTTTGTTGTCCAAGGAATAACTATTGTTCAGGGCACAGGAAGAAAAGGCATACTCCTTATTCAAAGTGCTGTTGGTCAAGTAAGCAGCGTTACCTTCAACGCTGGCGGCGATTCCGCTTTAGATTACGGGGTAGTCATGGACTCTTGCTCTAACGTTTCTCTAATCGGCAATTTATTCCTCAATGAAGGTTTTGGTATAGCGGTAGGTGCTTCCTCTTTCTTCGTAAACCAATCCATCGCATTGATAGCCAATACAATCAACTCTGTTGCTCGCGGTATTTGGGTCATTGGAGCAGTAACTTTAGACATTGATCAAAATCAAATTCAAGCGTTAGCGAATTTTGATAGCTGCATTATCCTGAGTAGTTGCAACAATTACTCCGTGACGCGAAACAACACCTGGAATGGCGCTAATGCTATGAACATATTGCCCACTGCAGGAACGACGGGAATCATTTCTCAAAATGTCATGCGCAACGTCGGAGGAATAGGAGCCAATATAAGTAGTGGTGGGGGAGTTGTTCAGTTTGTCGGTAATCAGTTTGGTGAATGTGGCTTTCTTTCACTTACGCAAGCAGTAATATTGGCAAATCCCGGGCTCAATCCGGATAGTATCGTACTACTGAACAACGTTTATTCTGGTCATGCCAACGGCCTTGCCACCTACATCTCTTCAGGTGGCAATCATATCAACTTGGTCAGTGGTAATACACAAACCCAGACCACGCTACCAATTGTTGTTCCATAAGAACGACTAATGACTGTCTTCTTGGGGGAGATCGGTGATGCGTATTGGATTTGGATTCCCAGTGGCTGTCGCCCTATTAGCGTCTTTGTTAGCTGGTCAGCAGATCAGCCTTGCGGGAGGCGCGTCGCGCAGAACGATCGTTCAAGGACATGTCCGCGCGTTTCACTCTCACCATCAATTTACGCAACCGAAACCGGTTCAGGCAGTACCGACGCTCAACGTGAGAGATTTTGGAGCTGTAGGTGATGGCGTTACGGATGACACCAATGCAATTCAAAACACATTTAACGCTGCCCAAGCTGCTGGAAAAGGCGTGCTGTTTCCTGCCGGTATCTATCTGCACACCAGCACAATTACGGCCAACAGCATTCCTCTTTTCGGGGTTGGCGCAGCTAGTACCCTTCTGGCTAACAACCCCAGCAGTACTGCTTTGATTTTGACCGGCGTCTCACCTTCGATTCAAAACATGGTTGTTTCAAGCGTTCCGGCTAGCACTGGTATCATCGATATAACGCCGACCGATTCCACCCTTCTGGTGGACGCTGCGCAAGGATTTGTTGTGCAAAACATCACCATCGTTCAGGGCACCGGAAGGATAGGGATATACCTGCATCAAAGCGCAGTCGGCAACGTAAGTGCAGTGACGCTCAATGGTACCGGTGACCCGCAGGATTGGGGCATATTTATAAGCGGGTGTGCGAATACCTCCCTATTGGGAAATCTGTTGCTTAACGAAGGCTTGTCTATCACCACGGATACCCTTAACCCCACTACAAGCACTTCAATTGCCGTTATAGGAAATTCGATAAACACAAATGTGAATAACAATAATACGCGTGGCATAATCGTTGGCAATGGGCGCGTAAACGATTTTTATATAGCGCAAAATCAAATCCAGTTAGGGGGTGCCGGATTTGCTTTGGAAGCCGCTGCCGGAGATGCCATTACGATCACGCAGAATGTCACCGATGGGGGCAGTTTCGGAATATTTTTCGCTAACACAGGAAATTTCAATTCTATAACGCAAAATACGATACGCAACTGTTCAGGTCCTGCGATTGTGGTTCAGAGTCTAGGGGGTGCCGGCAATTTGCCAATCATCGGTAATCAGTTCGGTGAATGCGGCCTGGGGGGTAGCGGTGCTGTAGTTTCTCTCAATCTGCATAATGGACCCGATGGAACTACTGTACTGAACAATGTTTATGCAGGCCATCAGAACATGCTGACCTTTTTTGTTGTGAGCAATATCCACATAAACCTGTTTGCCGGCAACACGCAAACGCAAACAGCTCTGGCAAACATCATTCCGCCCTAATAAGTGTTCTTTGTACATAGCCACAGGCGGTATCGTATGTGGTGCACAAGCGAAAAGGGGTTGTCTTTCAATTTCCTTTCGAGACTCAACTTTGGTGAGAATTTGTTCCAGCGACGAATTTGCTACTGCATATACAATGGCTAGCTATTCTGGCTATAAAACGACTATTCAAAGAGGAGATTGTCATGCGCTTCCGCCTTTGTTTGAATTTGGCTATCGCCATTCTGGTGTCATTGATTGGTGTTCAATCGGCGAGTTTTGCAGGAGCAGCCTCTCGTCAGGGATTCTTCACCGGGCACGTGCGGACATTTGGTTCTCACCATATTCGCATTCAGCAACCCGCACCAGTGCAAGCAGTCCCAACGGTCAACGTCAGGGATTTTGGTGCTACTGGAAACGGGGTGACAGATGATACTGGAGCGATCCAAAACGCAATTGCTGCTGCCCAGGCCGCTGGCAAAGGCGTGCTTTTCCCGGCCGGGAATTATCTGCATAACAACATTATCACTGCCAATGGCGTTGGTCTTTTCGGCGTTGGTGCAGCGAGTGTACTTGTCGCCGGTAGCACGACAAATACAGCCGTGATTCTTACAGGCGTTAATCCGTCCATTCAGAATCTGGTGATCAACACGCAATTTGTTAGTACGGTGGGGCTCAATCCCGTTGATCCCAATAAGCCTTGTTTAACGATTAAGGACAGTCAAGGCTTCGTCGTGCAGGGAATTGCGATTCTGCAGGGAAATGCACACACAGGCGTGTTGCTATTACAAAGTGCTGTTGGTCAGGTAAGCAGTGTGGCAATCTTTGGCGGTGGAGGGCCGGTTGATGATGGGATTCTCATGGACCGGTGCGCAAATGTTTCAATCGTTGGAAACGCGATCAGTAACGTAGATGGAGGCATTTCCGTGGGACTTCTCGTTGGTTCCGTATCGCAATCCATTGCGGTAATGGGCAATGCAATCAGCTCTCACAGTTCTGCTATCCAGCTGTTCAATGTAAACATCGCCGATTGCGAACAAAATCAATTACAGGTTAGCTCCCCTGTTTCAACCGCCGTATTCGTGGGCGGCATTCTGAATAACTTCTCCGTTACAAATAACCTTGTTCTGAGCGCCGGAATTGGGATCAACATTCAGAATACCGCAGGCTCTGGAGGTGTCGTCACTCAAAATGTCATCCAGAATTGTGCTCAGGAGGGCATTGTTGATGTGACGGTTCCTTTTGGAGGAGGGGTGCAGTTGATAGGAAACAAGTTTGGCGAATGCGGTACAGTCAGTAATACACCGGTGATCCTCGTTAATGCGGGAGGCGGTCCTGACAGTGTTGTAGTGCTGAACAATGTCTATTCTGGGCATGCGAACCTGCTCACTTTCTTCATCTCGACAATTGGACACGTAAATGTCGTAAGTGGCAATGCGCAAACGCAAACGGTTCTGACGAACAACCTTCCATAATTCGCATACTCGATTCCGTCTTTGTAAGGTGGTATCGTATACGGTGCCAAATCAAAAAGGGAATTGTTCTTCAATTCCCTTTGATTTGGCATTTGTGAGAAATTGTTCTAGCGATGAGCTCCTTTTGTATATACAATGGCTAGCCACTGTGGCTATAAAACGACTAATCAAAGAGGAGATTGTCATGCGCTTCCGGCTTTGTTTGAATTTGGCTATTGCCATTCTGGTGTCATTGATTGGTGTTCAATCGGCGAGTTTTGCAGGCGCCGCCTCTCGCCAGGGACTCATCTCCGGGCACGTGCGGACATTCGGCTCCCATCATTTCCGGATTCCACAACCAGCGCCGGTTCAAGCAGTCCCTACTGTCAACGTCAGGGACTTCGGTGCTACTGGCAACGGTGTGACGGACGATACCGGAGCGATCCAAAACGCAATTGCCGCCGCCCAGGCCAGTGGCAAGGGCGTCCTTTTCCCCGCTGGAACCTATCTGCATAACAATATAATCACTGCCAATGGTGTTGGTCTTTTTGGAGTTGGAGGAGCGAGTGTACTTCTGGCCGGTAGCCAGACAAATACTGCTGTGATTCTTACAGGCGTTAATCCGTCAATTCAAAATCTGGTAATCAATACGCAGTTTGTCAGTACGGTGGGGCTCAATTCTGTTGATCCCAATAAGCCTTGTTTAACGGTTAAGGACAGTCAAGGCTTTGTTGTGCAGGGAATTACGATTCTTCAGGGAAATGCACACACAGGCGTGTTGCTATTACAAAGTGCTGTTGGTCAAGTAAGCGGAGTGGCAATCTTTGGCGGTGGAGGGCCGGTTGATGCCGGGATTCTTATGGACCGGTGCGCAAATGTTTCGCTCGTTGGAAACTCGATGAGTAACTTAGAAATAGGCATTACTGTGGGACTTGTCGGTGGTACCGTATCGCAATCCATCGCGATAATAGGCAATGCACTCAGCGCTCATAGTACTGGTATCGTGATCACCTCTCTAAACATCGTTGATTGCGAACAAAATCAAATACAGCTTAGCTCCCCTATTGCAAACGCCATATTTGTGGCGGCCACTACGAATACCTACTCCATTACAAATAACCATGTTCTGAACGCCGGAATTGGGATCAATGTTCAGACCAGCGGTGGAGGTGTGGTCACTCAAAATGTCATCCAGAATTGCGCTATGGAGGGTGTCGTTGTTGCCACGGTTCTTCCGGGAGGAGGAGCGCAGGTAATAGGAAACCTGTTTGGCGAATGCGGTCTAATCAGTGGTACACCTGTGATTCAGGTTGTTCCGACAGGTGGTCCTGACAGTGTTGTAGTGCTGAACAATGTCTATGCTGGGCATGCCAACATGCTCTCTCATTTCATTTTCTGTACCGGGCACGTAAATGTTGTCAGCGGCAATGCGCAAACGCAAACGGTGCTAGATATCGTAATTCCATAATAACTTGATTCGCATACTCGATACCTGTTCATATTGGGCGGTATCGTATACGGTGCCAAACTAGAAAGGGAATTCTCTTAAATTCCCTTTCCGGGTGCGCTTTTGTGAGAATTTCTTTCAAGCGGTCTCAATCTGTCCCCGATAGAATAGCTGGCTGTTCAAGGCCCGAAACGCCTATGTTTATTAGGGGAGGTTTGTATGCGTGTTCGACATACTTTGGTCGCGGCTGCCGTCGCGATGGCGTCTTTAGTTGGTTTTCAATCGATTAGCTTTGCCGGTGCTGCTTCTCGACAAGGATTCATATCAGGGCACGTGCGCTCGTTCGGTTCGCATCATTTACGAATTCAACAACCCCCGCCGGTTCAAGCAGCCCCTATGGTCAATGTCCGCGATTTCGGTGCAACCGGTAATGGAGTGACCGACGATACGGCAGCTATACAAAATGCTATCAATGCTGCCCACGCTAGCGGTGAGGGAGTATTCTTTCCGGCTGGTACTTATCTTCACACCAACGTAATTACTGCCAACGGGGTGAGCCTTGTGGGGGCTGGGGGAGGTAGCACTCTCTTGGCAAACAATCAAAACGCTTCCGCCGTCATACTGACAGGTGTTTCGCCGTCGATTCAGAATCTCGTAATCAATTCGGTGCCTGCTGGTGCAAATGCTCTTTTCTTTACCGATCCCAACAAAGCAAGTCTAGCCGTTGTTGGCGGCCAGAATTTTGTCGTTCAGGGCATAACCATTGTCCAAGGAATGGGAAGGCCAGGAGTGTTCCTTCAGCAAAGTGCGATCGGGCAGGTTAGCAGCGTTAGCTTCGATGGCTCAAGCCAAAACCTCGATGTTGGCGTCATTGTGGACGGCTGTTCTAATGTTTCTATCGTTGGTAACTTGTTTCAAGGTGAGTCTACTGGCGTGCAAGCCGGAGGCATTTCCAATTTTATTCCGCAATCGATAGCGATAATAGGAAATTCGGTTGTCTCGAGTGGTGTGGGCATTTCAGTTACCGGTATAAATATTGTCGACGTTGACCAGAACCAGATTCAGATAACTCTCAATGGAAATCCTCTCTCAATGGCCGGCTGCAACAACTACTCCATCACCCGCAATGTTACATCGGGAGGCAATACCGGCATAACCGTTACAGGCGGAGGCGGTTTTTCGGGCGTCATATCTCAAAATGTCATACGAAACTGTGTGCAAACCGGAGCCGTGATCATAACAAACATCGGTGGTGGGGGTGTTCAATTCGTTGGTAATCAATTCGGTGAGTGCGGGACACAATCTCTAGCTGCCGTCATTGACATGACACCCCTGGGGGGACCGGACAGCGTAGTGCTTCTGAACAATGTCTATCAGGGACACCAGAACCAGCTTTTATTCTTCATTCGCAGCCTGCTCCATGTGAATGTTGTAAGTGGCAATGCGCAGACACAGACCGCATTACCGAACAGCCTTCCCTAAGGACCATAAGTGCGAATAAGATTGGGGTGCCATATACGGTGCCCCTTTTTATGTCCGGCGAATTGATGAAATTGAGCCCTGGCGTGCTCTTCAATGAGTGCAACGGATAACGCCTTTGAGGGCACTTTCGGCGTAAATGGTGCGGGTCTATTGTCAGTTAAAATGTTGTGCGATAGCTAGTCGAGTTTCTGCTGCTTTTCGAGAGCCTTTGCTTCGTCAAACAATTGTTCTGCTTTTTGCTTGTCCCCGGTTTGTGCATAATAGTCAGCATAGCTATTCAAGCATTGAACATTCAAGTAAGTGTCGGTTGGATAGTACTTTTTGGCCTTTGCCAGTGCTGTTTCTAGTTCTGGTTTTGCTAGTTCAAATCGATTCTCGTCACGATCAAATTGTCCCAACTGCAAAGTAGCTGCGATTGTTGACCTGTCATTGTTGCCCTTTGCGTCGGCAAAGATGGAGCGAGCCTCCACAAGAAGCTGGCGCACGTTATAAGTTTGCTGCTGTCGTAAGTAGCAATCAGCTAGATACTTGTCGAAGTCGGCGATGAGTGGGTGTCGCGGCCCAAGCAAACTTGTATAGACAGCTTTTGCACGGCTGAGCAGAGTCTCTTCTTCCTGATCGAAGCCATATCCGGATAGCCCTTTTGCTGCGTGAATGATTCTTGGGGCAATTAGCTCTGCTAAGACCTTGTTTACTGCTGTTGATGCCTCTGATTTTCCATTTGTCAGCTCGTCAATTTCGGATAATTCGGCGTGATATTCACTTTTTATGATCTCTTCGCGTAGCTCAGTGATTTTTTTGTTAACTGCTTCGAATTCATCAAAATTCCTAGACTGCTTGTACAGTTGACGCTGTAATTGGCGTGCGGTTAGGAGTCTGCCTCGATTATTGAACCATTCTCTGGCTTGCTTCTCCGCATTCGAACTGACAATTTGGGCTAGATTGTACATTTTGGCTCTGATCAGTGTCTGAGAAAGGGTGGTTTCCGAATTCCAAATCGTTTTTTGAAACACTGTACCCTTGTCATTATCCGGACCTTGATCGATCAGCTCGTAAAGCAAAACTACTGAGACTATCCCCAAGAGCAGGAAGAAGCCCAACCGGAAGATACGAAACTGCAAGCGTGTTCTGAGCGGATGTTCAACAGCTTTGACGGCAAGCGATCCCGTATCTGGAGCTACCTCAGGTAGATCGGCAAGCAGTTCAGCGGCCGATTGATAGCGATCTTCGGGCAACTTTTCCAAACAGCGGAAGACCGCTGCTTCCAGATTTTCGTCTATCGATAATTGAGGAGCGACCAGCTTGAACGATCTGGGTGTTTCATGGATATGCTTGGACATTGCATCAAATTCGGTAATGCCGGTGATTGGCAGTTCACCCGTCAGTGAGTAATACATGACGCAACCAAGCGAATAAATATCTGAGCGGGCATCAAGCGGCTTGGCTGTACACTGCTCAGGGCTCATGAACAGCGGGCTGCCGACTACCTGACCAGTCTGGGTCAATTGCATGCGTCCTTCTTCATTCTGGTGCATCATTTTGGCAACGCCAAAATCAACGATCTTTGCGATCTCCCGGTTTTTTTCGTCCTTAATCAGACAAATGTTGCTTGGCTTTAAATCGCGATGAACGATGCCTTTCTCGTGCGCGTGCTGTAAGCCCTCACAAACTTGCCGAAATATGCGAACGCCCCTTTTCTCGCTAATATGACCTCCTTCAGCTTCGAGGGCTTCATGGAGAGTGGTCCCATCCAGATAGTCCATGACGAGAAAAGGCTGGATATCGTCGACGATGCCAAAATCGTAGACGTTTACTATATTGGGGTGGGAAAGCAAGCTGACAGCCTGAGCTTCGTTCTTGAATCGTTCCAGTGACATCACATCGCTGATCATGTTCGAACGCAAAAGTTTGAGAGCGACAATGCGATCCATAAAGCGATGCCGTGCCTTGAAGACAATGCTCATGCCGCCCTCTCCGAGTATCGAGATAATCTCGTATCGGTCAGCAAATATTTGGCCAATCGAAGGCGGTGCTGGCATTGGCTTCAGTTCAGCACCATCGTATGGGCAGGTCTTAAAAAATTCACCGACCTGGGCACGACATTTGCTGCAAAACTGTGCCGGCACGCCTAAAACTTCCTCGCCAAGCTTATCTTTGAAGACGCGAATGTCTTCCGCCCATATGCTAGCACCCTACCATCGTGGCAAACGCTCGAAGTCAAGTAAAGCTGGAAGCCCTTAGGTGAGAATTCTTCCAGGTGACACTAGTGCTATCGCATATACAATATCTGTCCGTTTGCGGTTGAGTCTGCATATTCGAAGAGGGAGTTGTCATGCGATTTCGATTTGGTTTCGCTACCGTTCTGGCCACGTTGGTGTCTTTGCTAGGTATTCAATCAGTCTGCTTTGCCGGCGCCGCCTCGCGTGGAATAACCATACAAGGCAAGGTGAAGTTTTTTGGTTCGCACCATTTTCGTTTACAGCAACCTGCCCCAATTCAGGCGGTTCCTTCCGTCAACGTGCGAGATTTTGGTGCGGCAGGCGACGGTGTTACAGATGACACGGCAGCTATCCAGAATGCAATTAATAGTGCTCGAGCAACTGGACAAGGGGTGTTCTTTCCTGCTGGCACCTATCTTCATAACGGAGTCATAACTGCTCAAAGCGTCCGTCTTACGGGAGTTGGGGGAGGCAGTACGCTCCTGGCCAATAACCCGGCAGCTACAGCATTGATCTTAACTGGTGCTTCCCCTTCGATCCAAAACATGGTTGTATCGAGCGCTCTTGCCGGTAATGGACTGTCAAGTTTATTTCCTCAACACGCCACATTACTGATTCAGAATGCTCAAGGCTTCGTTGTCCAGGGAATCACCGTTGTTCAAGCTACAGGACGCGTCGGTGTATTCCTCCAGCAAAGCACGATCGGCAACGTCAGTGCTGTGACCGTGGACGGAACAGGCTCGGTGTTGGATCAGGGCTTCGTAATGGACGGCTGCAACAATGTTTCCTTGCTTAGCAATTTGATTTTTAACGAGGGCCGAGCCATGAATATTGGCGGCATTAACGTCTTGCCTCCGCCATTCAATGGTAATTTCAATCCTCTATCCATTGCTATACAGGGCAACTCAATATTTACGGGCAATGGTGATGGACTGACCATAAGCAATGTTAATGTTCTTGATGTGGAGAATAACCAAATACAGTTACCGGTAGGGTTTCTTGGAACACCGATATTCCTCGTGAACTGCAGCGGTTATTCCTGCTCTCATAATGTCACGGATGGCGGAGACGTAGGAATTCGAGCTCTTGGCGCATTACCGACTACGACCGGGGTCATAACGGAGAACACAATTCGCAACTGCCGAGCTGGAGGGATAGGCCTCTCTCAGACAGTACCGATACCAACTCCAGGTACTATCCAAATCATCGCCAACCAATTCGGCGAGTGCGGACTCGCCTCACTTGCTGCAGTGATCCAGATGACTAGTAATGTTTCGCCAGATACGATTCAGGTGGTAAACAATGTCTATTTTGGTCACGTAAATAACCTGACGCGTTTTATTCAAAGTGGCCAGCACTTGAACATCGTTAATGGCAACTATCAAACCCAGACTGCGCTTCCGGACGAAATCCCATAAAGATCCGCTAGAATCAGGGGTAAGTAAGAACTCGAGGGGGCACCATTTGTGGTGCCTCCTTTTTCGGTGAACTTTAGCGCCCATTCTTAGCACTGAGAAAAGATTGGCACAGGGGGGAATCGAACCCCCGACCCCGCGGTTATGAGTCGCGTGCTCTAACCATCTGAGCTACCGTGCCGTATGACTAGATTATGCTAAGCATAGTGCAGCAGTGTCAACCTTCTGTCAAGTGCTGGTCGGTGTTACCATTTGGCTTGTTTGCTCGTATTCTTTGGAAAAACGCCCAGATGATTGCCTTTGAAGTCGCCCTAGTCTTTACTTTTGCTCTTGTAGGCATTGTCACAATTGCCGCGGTCGGCAGGCCGCTGGCTGAGGCTTATGCGGAGAAGCTGAAGACCCGCTATAAAGCGATTGGCTCGGAGGAAGCGTCTTCATTGAAGTTAAGAGTGGAATCGCTTGAAAACGAACTCAGGGAGCTTAAGTCTCAACTAAGGAACGTTCAAGATAGTACCGACTTTGTTGTGAAGCTGATAGAAAAGAATGATCCGGAAAGTGTGAAAAAGCTGCCGGGCAGAGAATCATAGAGGGCTGTGCATATGGATATAGTACTGCTTGTTTTGGCGGTTGCAGGAATATGTACCTTTGCTGCATCGAAGAAGACAGCGGCCAGGATTGGAGGTCTCGTTGGGTTTGTTCTCTTCGGGGCAATCTGGCTGATGACCTCCTTTGCCGTTATTATTCCTGCAGGCTACGCGGGTGTTGTTTTCAATCGTTTTAGTGGGGTGGAGAAACGTGTTTTACCGCCAGGTCTGCAGTTCATAATGCCTTTTGCGCAGGTTGTCTACCCGCACGATTGCCGGACACAAAGCATTTCATTCAATAATGAGGAATCGGTCAGCTCAGACCAACAAGTTGTGCACACCAACATAACTGTGAACTTTCACCCGCGCATTGCCGAGCTCAACCAACTCTTCCAGGAAGTAGGCTTTGACTATTCCGACAAAATCGTTGCGCCCGTAGTGCGCGAAGCGTTGAAAGCGGAAATAGCAAAACAGGCGGTAGATCGGCTCCTAGCAAACCGAGAGCAAGTGAGCCAGGCGATCAGAGATTACGTGTCACATAAGCTGGGCGAGAGGCACATCGACATGGAGATGATCTCACTCACTAACGTAAGGTTTTCTCCAGAATACCAGGCCGCAGTCGAGGCCAAGCAAGTTGCTTTACAGCAAGCAGAAGCGAAACGAAACGAATGGCAGAAGGCCAAAGTCGAAGCTGACATCACGCGCACTATGGCTGACGCTGAAGCGTACAAGATTACAGCCACCCAGCGGGCCTTGGGAAATAGCCCCGATTACATTAGGCTGGAGGCAGTGCGAAAGCTGAATCCCAATGCTGAAGTGATCTATGTACCGCACGGCTCTTCTATTTTGATGCCAGGTACTGTGCCCGGCGAAAAAGCAGCCCGATAATTTGGTTCTATGGATTCCTTGGATCGATCTCTGGATCAATCTCTGCACAGCCCATGGTGGCTATTCGATCTCCTTGGTGTAGGGGCTGGGCCATGCCCAGCCCGGGCGATGCATGGCATCGCCGCTACAGCGGAGAAGGCCAAAAGACCACGGATCTTGCGCCGATGCTTGTTGGCTATTTATTCAGTTGAGCCAACTATCCACTGCTCGGCTCGCAGGAGTTCGACGGCTATGGCCCTTATCCTTGTTGCGAACTTATATTGGCGCAGCTGCAATTCATTGAACTTGTCGAACTGGGCTTTCCCAGAAGCGTCACGGGGTGGATAGGCGAGAGCCGTGTTCCAGAAGGGTAGGGAACGGGTACTGGTTTTGCCCTCAGATTTTTGCTCGGGATCAAAGGGGATCTCGCCATAGTTCATCCACCAATCTTCTAGGATGGCGGCAACTCGATCGAGCGCCTGGCTAACTTGTTTGTTGACCCGCTCATCGGCCGTCTTACTATCGACGAAAAACAAGGACGGATTCTCTGCCTGGGCACGCGCTATAGCAGTCAACACTTGGCTCCCGGAAGGCAGCGTGGGAGCGTCGGGCAAACTCGCCTTTGCCGCTTCGGCGAATATTTGACTCATCACTGCGTTTACCCTGGCTAGAGCGGACATCGTCCGGCGTAATCCATCCATAGCCAGTGCTTGTACCTCTGGCTTGATGATTCTAAATGAGTCGGCAAAGCTATGAAGTGCGGAGAGAAGCGAGTGGTGCACAGTCGGATCTTCAAAAATAGGCTCGGTATTCGGACCTCTGATTAAGGCGATCTTGGCGAACCCCTCCGGATGGTTGTAATTTATTGAATGATCGCCGGCGATCACCGCGTGTGCCACCAGGGAATCAGGTGAATCAGGATGAGGTACCCACCAGTCGTCTATACCAACCTGGGCTAGTAGATCTCTTTCTTCATCAGAGAAGTCGATTCGGGATAAATCGTCTAACAGGTGCTTTTTGTTGAAGGGGTCCTTGATTTTATTGAAGATTGAATCGACTAGTTCCCTCGCCTGAAGACGTTCATCCGTGATTTCATCATTGCTGCTCGTCGACTGGCTGAGATTCAGTTTGTTGGACAAGGTTATAGAGACTGCTCGAGCCATGAATTCTGGAGGAGCGATCTGATGCTCCTTCACCGCCTTAACAACGCGCCGCACCGTCATCTTATTAGCTTCAAGAGATTGATCGAGTAATTGGTCGAGAACCTGAGCGGCCGCTTCGGAGCCATGAATGTTGTGAATCAGGAAGTTCTGTCTTGTCTTGACGGAATCGGAAAATATCGAAGCGATAAGAGCGGCCTTCGTATCCTCCTTATTGAGCTTGAGCAGTTTGGCCGCCTCTAAAACCTGATCAAGTTCTGCTCTTGTGTGCTTCCAGTTCATGTTCCATTGATAGCCGGTCTCCTGGTCCTTCAGGCTGGCCTCTCGATCGAGGTTGATAAAAGCCTCACGCACAATGGCAAGGCATGACCAGATAAGCTTTTTGTCTTCAGCATCCAGTAGGGGCTCCGATTCGATTTTTTTGAATATGTCCGTGCCTCGGCCGTCCGAACCAACTACTGGTACTTCGGTCAGGTCTTCCACCAGTTCCCCAATCGATTGCTCCAGATTCTTTGGCACCACGAATAACTTGCTCACGGCCAAGTCTTTGAGACTAACGCGGCGCTTCTCATCAGGCACCACCTGCACGGAGGAGTGTGATGAGCAGTCCCCTGATTCGCTATTTTCCATATTCACAATCAACCGAAGCTGTCGTTGCCGTCGGGAAGGGCTCCGTCTACTTCGAACTGCCACCTACATAGCTTGAGGGTTCTGGATTCTGGACGTAATCAGATGGCTGTGATCCACTTTTCACGTAGTCGGAGGTCTGATTGCCTTCTTGAACGTAATCTGATGGTTGGCTACTACCCTGGACATAATCAGAAGACTGACTGGCTGATTTCACATAGTCAGACGTCTGTGAGGCGCTCTTCACGTAATCCGACTGGCTGGCAGGAGTCAGTAAATATGGTGGCAGACCAGAAGGCAGGGCCTGGTCGGGTTGCGGGTAGAACTTGCCCAGGAAGAAGCCACCGCCGCTTTCCGAACCACTTTCAGTTGAGTTCTCTGAGGTCTGGAAACTACTTGCCTCATTTTGTCTGCCCGAACTTCCCTGTGATTCAGTATCGTTTTGTGTCTCGTTTTGACTCTCTGGTCCCTTGACCGATTCCGAAGCACTTTCGGTAGTCGTGTCGGAGCCCCCCGGTTCGACCGCGGCCCAACAGGGAACGTTTGCGAAAGTAAGCGTATAGGCAAACAAGATGCCGAAACAAAGCGGCATGCGTCCAGTTCTTAACATGGTAACTTTTCTCCCCTGCACAAGGGCCATCGGCTAGGAAAATTATATCAATGAGCCCGGTCCAGAAAGGCTTAGAGGAGGATGTTGTCAAAGGTGAAGCGGCTAAATGGTGGGCCTGACCGTCCTCGGTAGCGATGTTTTGTGGCAATACCGTCCCAGACTTGTGAGCTAATGGCGGCGTCCTCATCGACTGGCGTGCCGGACTTGTCGTCATTTCACCATTTGTTTACGCTAGCGCTTTATGGTCAAAGAATGGTCGACAATACGCTTAAATAATATGTGGGTATGTTAAGCGATGAATGGGTTATGGTTGCCTAGTGTCTAATAACTCTGGCTTGTAGATTAATGCTAAAAGAAGGCCCTGAGCAGCAAAACGATATGACCGGCCTGTTGCAGCAGGCTGCTTCGGCTTTCGAGCGGGCAGACTACGGTCAGGCTGAGCACTTATACAAGCAAATATTGGTAGGCTTGGAGCGAAACAACGGGCAGGAGTCGCCGGAATCTGCCGTTTGCCTGCAAAACCTTGCCGAAATCTATGCTCTTTCCGGCCAGCTGAACCTGGCCATACCCTATTACGAGCGACTTCTCAGTCTAGGCAAGCAGATTTTGGGTGAGAACCACCAGGACGTTATGGCCACTGCCTTACGTCTGGCCCTTGCCTACGAATCAGAGCAAATGCCGGAAAAGGCGGACGAAATCTTCAAATGGGTGACCAATGCCGCAGAACGCAACCTTGGTATTGCTCATCCGTTCAGCCAGAAAATTCGCGACGCCTACTTCGCCTTCATGTCCAATAAAGCGCCAACCGATGAATTGGATTTCAGATTTGCGTTGACACCGCCACCCGTGCCGCAGCAGGACCCGCAGTATGAATCTTTGGATTTCGAAGGAGATGAATATGAGGACTTATCGGCCCGCGCTCGCGCTAATAAGAAGCTGAGTAGCTACAAACGCCCGACCAAAATAAAACACCTTCGCTATGGCTCCGAAGTGGCTGAGGAACAGGTGAATACGAAGGTCGGCATGCGTAAGATCTGGCACCATTGGCGCACCGTGGCCATTGCTGTTCCTTGTCTTATTGCCTTCGTCGTAATCACCTTCATGGCCTTAACCAGAGTACAAGGTCCTGGTTATGGTGCCATCCAGGGAGACAAAGTCAGCGAGCAGTTGGTCAAATTTGGCACCTTTCAATCTGTGGACGCGGTGACGGGAGTTAAGTTCGACAAAGAAGGTTTCGCCGTACTGCTCAACGACATTCATCACACCGAAATTCCCTATACTGTTTTGCGAGGAGGCTTTGATGATTTCAAAGCCTTGATCGCCAGCGGCTTCACTCGGCGAGAGCGTTGGTATTGCTTAGACAAAGACCAGCTGATCACAGAAGATGGCAACATTCTTTATCCACCCGGGGCTCCGGAACAATTGATCGCTAACAAATTGAAGGCGCTCAAGCAATTCGCTCAGCACTACTATATGAAAACCGGCTGTTATCCCAACGATGCTAAAAAATGGCAGAATGAAACTGACCTGAATTACATCAGTCCATTTACTGGCAGGTTGGACAGTCCCGCTTCGAAAACCCTCAACGGTACTCTCGATCGAGACTATTTATTCCCGGAAATTCCAGAAGGGCAAAGCGCTTTTGACTTTCTTAGAGCTTCCGCCAAGCACAAATGGAAAGACGAACCACCAGCTACGGCGGGCAAAATAAACTGCCTGGCCCTCTTCGTTGCCCAGCGCTGCGCCGATGGCTTTAAGGTGGTTGAGTTCTACGGTCGCGGCTACGATCGTGAAGCAAGACCCCTCACCGCTGGTAGACCTGGCACATACCTGATGCTTGCCCTGAAGGGTGGTAAAGACCTTGCCCAAGAATCAGACGATCATGCTCGCGACACCGAGGAATGTAGTGTTCGTCCACCGGATCGAATTTTCATCGCCCCAGTTGATACAAATCTGGGATGGTTGCACTATGGTTTGCAATATATGCTTACCTTCAGCGCTATTGTTTTTGCAGTGTGTTGGGTCTTCTGGGAATCTCGCCGGCGCATTGCTGAACCAAAGCGCTTTCCTCAATTCTGCGAAATCGGCTTTGCTGTTGCCGTGTTATTGCTGATTATTGTCTCAATCATTCACATGCTGTAAGCAATGGCTCAATCAGCAGAACCGTCGTGAGCGACCGCCTGGTCGTTTGTTTCGTTTTGGGCGAAGGCACTGGCGATGAAATTGGTTGCGATTGCCTGTCTGAGGCTTACCACGATGTTAGGAGAGGGGTCCGGTAAGGAGTTAGTAAATGCACCGGCAGGATTGTTGTCGAAGTGACCCACCAAATGTAGTACCTGACCTTTGCCGAAGTGAAAGGAGAGAGCGAGAATGCCAGTTTGACTCGGGTCCTCTCTTAAGAGTTGGCGACTACAAACCAGGACATCTACTGCCGGATTGATTACCTGAACTAGCTGACTTTTCTCTTCCAGTTTCCAATAAGCAGGGGAGTCGATACCTTTGAAGAACGTTTGATCCTGCCCGACCGCCACCGCATCCACAACTTCAGATCTCGTGTAGCCGCCGTTCCAGGCTACATAACCGGGAAAGCATGGCCTCAGGCAAGCGTCCAGAGCCCAGTCCGTGGTCAAAAGGAAGCCGCCTTCGCTGACGAACTTGTTGATGGAGCGTTGTGCTTCAAGACTGAGATTTGCCCCGCAGTCGATCACGAGCACACGCATTTTAGGAAGAGGGGTTCGCGCCAGAGCATCTGCACCAATTCTAGTGTAAGGAATGCCCAGACTTCTGAGGATGTGGCCTGAGTCATCCCAAGATCCTTTGATTTCGAGAATCTCGTCTTTTTTGATGTTGGTTGCCAGTGCGGCAGCGAATTGTGGATTCGATGTTTTCAGCCAGTTTTTGAAGATCCCGGCAGAAACCGAACGCTCTCTGGCTGGTGGCAAGAACGGGGCGTTCTGGAGAATTGATTGGCGTGCTGCTTCAGCACTAAAGCTATAACCAGGCGACATCCGCAAGGTTTTCCGCCACTCACTGACACCACCTTTAAGAGGTTGCCCGGCAGATGAGTGCATGGGCTTAGAGCCGCCTGAGTTCGCTTCCTGGGCCTGGTCGCCGTCTCCCTGCATTTCGCCTTCCAGACCACCAGAAGGGGATAGGCTAGATGGGCGCAATTGGGACCTGTTCGTACTATTGATCGTGTCATCTTCCACCCAGTCTGACTTAGAAAGGGCGGCATTCTGGCTGCATAGAAGAATGACAGCTAAAAAACTGAGGAAGTGACGGTGCATGCCAGATAACCTAGAACAATCAAAAAGGCGGTGCCAAACCGGCAATACCAAAAATACCACTTGAATGTGGAGGGAGTGGGGAGAAAAGTCTGAATGAAAATTTTAAGCGCGCCGGCGCAGGCGTTTTTTCGGCGGTTGGTCCGAGCCGTCGATGATTCGTCTCAGCGATGAAAGCGTCTTTAAGGTCGGCCAGATCACCGCTTTCATCTCCTCAAATTCGTATTCGCCTATTTCATTACGGTCGTATCGACGACAAACATCTTCCCAGAGAAAGAACAACTTCTTAGGACAAAGCAGTTCTCTTGCCTTTTGCTGGTACTCAAGTAGATCAAACGTCTCGTCCATGTTCCAGTCTCTAAGTCCTACTATTCAAGAGAATGCGCATAAACGCTCATTCTGTCAAGTTAGAGTTTTGAAGATTGGTATCGTAGTGATGCCGAATACGGTTCTGGCTGCCTAATCAGGTGAAGTCATAGCGGTAAGATATGAATTGAAGGTGCCGTAGTCGAAACATACTAATCTTATCTGGCTGGGCCTCTGGTACTGTTCCGTAAACTCGTTGATGGCTTTGATGGCGATTGGTGCTGCCAGCTTGGCCGGGTAGCCGTAGGCACCGGTGCTGATCGAAGGAAAGGCAATAGAATCGCATTCGTACTGAACGGCAAGAAGCAAGCTATTTTTATAAGCCGCTGCTAAGGTCTCCGCCTCATTGGCTTCGCCGCCGCGCCATATCGGGCCAACAGCATGAATAACGTATTTGGCGTTCAATTTACCAGCGTTTGTAATTATCGCATATCCCGCCGGACAGCCGCCCCGCTGTGCCCTGATCCGCATGCACTCTTCCATGATTGCCGGCCCACCGGCTTTGTGAATAGCACCGTCGACGCCACCACCGCCTGCTAGAGCCGAATTGGCCGCATTGACTATCGCGTCGACCGTTTGCTTGGTGATGTCACCCTGGACAAGTTCGATCAATTGTA
>PSRH01000242.1 GCA_003175915.1 Candidatus Melainabacteria bacterium
GTGGCTACGACGCTGACTAGCATCGCTTACCTGTTTACCGATCGCGATCAATACGAAATAGCAGAACCATTGCACCGGAGAGCGCTTTCCATCAGGGAATCGGCCTTGAGTACGGATCATCCCAAGGTGGCGGAAAGCCTAAACAATCTGGGTTGGCTTTATCACCAGCACGGCAACTATTTGAGAGCCGAGGCCTTGTACATTCGCGCTCTTGAGATATGGCGCAGTGCCCTTGGGGCTGAACACGCCAATGTGGCGGCGTGCCTAGAAAACTATGCGGACTTGCTGCGCAAGACAGATAGAGAGATTGACGCGGTCGCTCTTGAGCAGCGCGTTTATCTCATTAGACACAAACGCGACTAGGGCTTGGCTTTCTTGCCAGCGCGGGAGCTATCGACGTATTCGATCGGGGTTCGCTTGGACAATTCCGCCGTCAGTGAGGGAAACAAGGCGGCTGTTCGCTCCGCGATGATTCCGGGAGCAGTCAGAATCAATTCGGAACTGCCTCCCTTTTTAAGAACCTTGATGATGGCGTCGGCCGCCTGTTCACTGCTTATGCTGAGGATGTTTTTCATTAGCCAGCCGACGATATCCGACCTCTGAGCAATCAGGGTCGGGTTTTTCCTTTCATTCATGTAATTTTTGGCGAAGAACTCCGTGCGCACCCAGCCAGGGCAAACGGTAATGACATCGATGCCTTCACCGGCCAACTCAGCCGCCATGCCTTCCGACATGCCGGTTAAGGCAAACTTGCTGGCCGCGTAACAAACACTTCCAGGGAAAGCGATCTTGCCTGCAACTGAGGAAATGTTGACGATCGTTCCGTGACCATTCTTGCGAAAGTGCGGTAATGCCAAATAAATCATATTGAGAGGAGCGAAGAAGTTAACAGCAAAAACATATTGCCAATCTTTTGGAGTTAGATTGCGGAGCTTGCCCGGTCTAGCGAGACCGGCGTTATTGACGAGAAGATCGAGCGAACCAAAGCGATCCAGGCATTGATCAACGAGTTCCTGATTCAATTGTTCCGAATTGATTTCTCCCACAACAACATGAGCTTTACCACCAGCAGCTTCGACGAGCGTTTTGCAGGCGAGAAGATCTGATTCTGTGCGGGCGGTAAGAACTAGGTTGGCCCTGTATTTATGAGCAAGTTGAGCCGCCAGTGCCTTGCCGATGCCGGATGACGCGCCGGTTATTATTCCAGAAAATCCCTTTTGTAATGTTCTTGGCATATGGAGATCTCGTTCGCAGTAAAACAATTGGTCCCGCAGATTAATTCCGGCGGAAAACTCGTGCATGATAATTATCTAGCTAGCCTCGGGTTGATTGCACAGAAACGAAGCATTTTTGAAGTCCAAGATTTAACATTTGATGCATGATCCACCTAAATTTCTGACCTCAAACGTTATTACTCCCAGTTGGTTTTGTACAGGTGCAACGAGTGTTATGCAAAAGCAGAGTCGATTTTCAGCAATAGCCATGGTGTCCCTTGCTCTCTTTATTGCCCTCAACAATTGCCCCGCCGTCAATGCACAAGAAACCGTTATTGATGGCAAGAGGTTCATGCAAGAAAATGGAAAGCTTTATCCGATGATTAAGAATGCATGGACATCTCTGGATGGAACGGTACACGAATCCTGGATCACCGATTACAGCAAATGGGAGGCACCAAGAACTAAAGAGATGGTGCTTCCTCCCCACAAGCCGTTGAATGTGCAACCCGGCAAAGTACCTGAGACGAGAGGACGTTCAGGCGATAGTCCTGCATCAGCAATTGCTGTCAAAGATGTGGGCAGTAAGCATTACATTACAATTGGTGCTGATGTGCTTTTTGATTTCGATAAATCAGAATTGAACAAGAAGGCTGAAGAAGTCATGCTTGCTGTCGGTCCAATGATTACGAAGTATGGTAGTTGCAGCCTTTTCATCGACGGTCATACGGATTCAATCGGTACAGATGAATATAACCAGGTTCTCAGCGAAAAAAGAGCTAACGCAGTGAAAGACTGGCTTTTAGCGCATCAATTCATTAAAGGACCGGTATCAACCCATGGTCTGGGTAAAAGCTGTCCAGTTGCTCCCAATACGTACAACGATGGCACCGACTTCCCGGCCGGAAGAGCGAAGAATCGCCGCGTGGAGATCCTCGTCGATACTGCCGTAGCCGATAGCGCCGTTCAGAAAGAAACGTCACCTCAATAAGAACGCAATTTGACCACTTCTGGTCAGGCAAGGATGATCAAGGGCGCGATACCGTAAATCGCTACCACTTCGGAAAATTGCGGGTCGTAAGATTCAGTTTTAAGCATGTCCCAGAAAGAGCTGAGCGGGCTGATTTTGCTAATGCGTTTTCGAGCTTCACTCAGTCGTTGGTTACCCAACGAAGTTGGTACTTGTTCATATTGCAAGGTCAACCCGAAGCGAATCATACTCGAACAGACTAAAAGAACACCGGCCAAGGTGGCAAGTAAGTCCACGTAATCGAGTGGAAAACCTGGCACGATGAAGAACAGAACAACTGTGCTGAAAACAATCATGAACATGAACGTGCCTACGGCAGTTGCCCAAGCGAGTACACGCAAGCAGCCTAAAATCAGGCTAAGAGCAGATATGCGCCAATCCTTGCGTTCCAAGTGCCCAAGCAGTCGGACAAATTCCGGATAAAGAGGGATTGAATCTTTTAGGAATATGGTTAATTGAACTGCCAGGGCAGTGAAAAGAGCACATATTGGGATAGGAACTACAAGGTTTTGCGGCAGATAATAAACGGTGGCAGCGATGCTTATGACTGCAAAGATAACGCCTGTGGTGATGAAAATTAAGGAGAATTGTTTGCACCTGGATTCACTTACGAGTAGTCGTTTCCGGGTGAGCGAACCGGTCAATTCGGCTTGCATTGCATCTTGATAGCCTGCTGTGAAGAAATCGGCGACCAAGCGCACGATTCCGCCGATCGAAAAATATCGGCGGATGTGTTTGGGGTCTTTTGCCAGGTCTTGAGACATTCTTCGAATCAAACCCAAAATCGATCCATACAATGCAGCGATGCCCCTGAAATATCCGATTGGATTCAGTGAAAAGCTTGCCGGTTTCAGGGGCTCAATTTTTTTGTCTGCATATTGCTTGAGAAAGTCTTTGGTCAACTCCCACATCTTGGTTTCGTAATCCAAGATTTCGGTCGGTGCGCCACCTAACGTTGCTTTGACGGCACGCTGAGTCAGATCGACTGCCATAACAAGAATGATGTGAAGGAGATCGTCCGACTTGGCCAAACAAGCTAGTTCTGCAGGCCTAAGTTGAGTGGCACCGGATTTCGCCTCTTCGAAATTGGGCAGGGATGTTTTTCGAAGTAAATAGTCAAGCATTAGGTGCATGGCGATTACACCAAATGTGATGGCAGCCATGACTGACAGAAAATCGTAGAGGATATTCAGACTAGCTAAAGTGTACTAACTTGCTTTGGCGGCGGGTAGCCAGGTGGGACTGACCATGAGCTTTCTGCTCACCGCTACGCTCTCGATCTGATCATAAAGGTCTTTGAGAGAAGCGTCCATATCGATTTTGATCTCACCGTCCAATATTGTCGGTCGATCGGCGCTAGTGCGACTGTCTGTAAGCAGAACCAGAACTGGGCGAGCAGCCCCAAGTTTTAAGGTTCTTTCCAAGAAGCGATCACATAAGCCGAGCGCATCCTCGCTGAGCAAGATGATCTGGCAGTCAAATGGAACTTTGTCTTGCGCGTTAGAGTCTGATTCAGCCAGGATGCCGTTCACTTGAATCTGACGAAATTGGTCCAACCAAAGCAAAAGCGCTGTCAGTCTCTTTACGCTATTGTCGATGATTGATACTTTGACACGCTTTTCCATAACGGTTTGGCTTAAATCTGGGACGAACTCTTGTCTGTCTTATATAGAGGACCGGGAGCAAGCAATTGTTCCGAAACAGCGTGGAGATCTTGTAGAGCGAGGTGACAAATATCTCAGAAGACGACGAGGAGGACTAGCGGCTCTCTACCGAGTTTTTAGAAGCAAAAACGATCCTTTGTAAATGCTTCGTAACACCAAGTGTAAGTGCATATACTCTCGCGAGCAAATAAAATAGAAAACATCAACTATTAATATAGAAGAACGATATGTATTTGATATCGCCTGTGATGCTTGCCGTACTGTCAATAGAGTGAACAGGAATAAAAGTTAATTAGCTGGCTGATCCTCTTGCTAGAAGTTGCTTCGAAAGCGGCTTGGTCAACTTCCACTTATTGCTCTCAACCGGTAGCCAGGAGTATTCCGATCTACTGATTACCAGACGTTTGGCATAAATGCTGTCATTGGCTAACTGGTAATCTTCGCGGAAATGAGCACCGCGGCACTCCTTTCGGAGGAGAGCCGATTTGGTGATCAACTGAGCCAGCCAATAGATATTTGCTGCTTCGAGCCCTGCCCGCGTCAATGGAGTGCTTGACGACCTTGATTCCGATAAGACTGAGAGCATTCGCTTAAGGGACTTGTCGCTGCGAATTAGGCCGACACTCTCATACATTTCTGTTTTCAGACGCGCCAGATCGATGGGCAATAAGGTTGGCGCATCACTTAGCGGATGACTGGCTGGCAAGCCAATCGTCGAGCCGGTTGGCGATCTCGATTTCAAGAGGTACTCGGCCGACTTGACGGCCATGACGCCGGCTTCCAAAAGAGAGTTACTGGCCAATCGATTGGCGCCGTGCAGGCCGGTTGATGCGCACTCGCCAATAGCGCTCAGTCCTTTTACCGTCGTGTTGCCGTTGACATCCGTCATGATACCCCCCATGAAATAGTGGGCGGCCGGACTGACCGGTATCGGTTCTTTCAAAGCATCAATGCCAAACTGCCTTACCGTCTTCACGATATTTGGAAACTGAGATAAAAGTTTCTTGCTACCGATTGGAGTAAGGTCGAGGAGCACTTCGTTAGTACCCTCCCTTTGCATGACCGACTGAATTGCTCTAGCTACGATATCGCGCGTGGCTAATTCACGATCCTTATGGAACTCGGCCATGAAAGGCTTTCCTCTTTGGTCCGTAAGAATTGCACCAGCACCTCTTACCGCTTCCGATATGAGAAAGGCTGGGGCGCCATTGACGGCAAGAGCAGTGGGATGGAACTGAACGAATTCCATGTCCACCAGGGCGGCACCAGATTTGTAGGCAAGGGCGATACCATCACCGGTGGCGATTGCCGGATTGGTTGTGCGCGCATAGATCTGACCTAAGCCACCTGTTGCCAATATCGTGTGCCCGGCAATAACCGAGAGAGTGCGTTTATTCACTTCTAGTTGAGCACCCAGGCAAACTTGATCTCTGAGCAAGAGAGACTGGCTGAAGGCGTCCTCTAGAATATGGACATTTCCTTTCTTTGCCAATTCTTTGATGGTTAAGATCAGAGAGTGAGTAATAGAACGTCCTGTTGCATCTTTGTCATGGACGACTCTTGGTCGACTATGCCCACCCTCGAATGACAGGGAAAGACCACCATTGCCGTCAGAATCGAAATGAACGCCGAAGCGTGCCAATTCTTCGATTAATTCTGTCCCGGCGAAAATGATTTCGTGTGCAGCGAGGGGATCCACTAGTCCACATCCGGATTTAAGCGTATCAGCGAAGTGCAATTCGGGCGAATCGAATTGATTACTTGGCAAACTGACAGCCAGACCGCCTTGGGCAAAAGAGGTATTCGAATCTTGTAAACATTCCTTAGAGGCGATCACCACATCAGCTCCGGCTTCGCCCAGCTTCAGGGCGGCAAGAAGACCCGCCAAACCAGATCCGATGACGAGGAAGTCGGTCCGAATAAGTTTTGAAAGCTGGCTGGTTGAAGTCTTCATAGATCAAAAAATGGCGATCATACGCTCAATCGATTGCAAAGCACGCTTGGCCGTTTCAGGTTCGACCGTCACTCTAAAAACACCCTCTTTAAGGCTGTGGTGGAGTTTTTCCAGGGTGATCATTTTCATGAACATGCAGGTCATTTCCGAGCTAATCGGCAGAAATTCCTTTTCAGGATTCTCTTTCTTTAGTCTGTGTAAGATGCCTTCTTCCGTGGCAACAACAAATTGTTTTGCTGGCGATTCTGAGGCTCTTTTGATCATCCCTTCCGTGGAAGCAACTTTAATTGGGTTGTCTTTCGAAGC
>PSRH01000183.1 GCA_003175915.1 Candidatus Melainabacteria bacterium
TGGCTGCGACAAGGGGTTTGATTTGTACAAGCGACCCTATGAAAAACCGGACGATGGTATCAAGTGAGCCAGGCTTAACAGGGCCTAACAGCTCGTAAAACTCGCGCAGGCCAGCTTGGCACGTGTCACAAAACATAACAGTCGATATCAAAGGGCTCAAGTAAAGGAGTAGACAAGACCTTAAGGAGAGCGGTCCGAGTCAACTACGGGTGTTGTGAAAGCCGGATCCGATCGCTTCAGGATCTTGCGCTGGAATTTGTCGAGATAGATGTAGAAGACGGGTGTGATGAAGAGGGTGACCATCTGAGAAACGAGTAGACCGCCGACGACGGTCAGGCCCAGAGGTTGTCTTGATTCTGAACCGGCACCCAGCCCTACCGCAATTGGAATACTACCCATTAAAGCGGCCATCGTTGTCATCATGATTGGCCGGAAGCGGATTAAGCACGCTTCGAAAATGGCTTGTTCGGCCGGTTTATTCTCGCTGCGTTGAGCATCGAGAGCGAAGTCAATCATCATGATTGCGTTTTTCTTGACGATACCGATCAACATGATTAAGCCTAAGAAACCGTAGATATTCAGATCTGTGCGGAAGAGAAGCAATACCAGGAGAGCTCCCAAGCCTGCAGATGGCAAACCAGAGAGAATCGTGATTGGGTGTATGAAACTCTCGTAGAGAATTCCGAGCACGATATAAATTACGAAAACAGCTACAGCCAATAGGGCCCATAAGTTTCCAAACGATACTTCGAATTCCTGTGCTGTTCCCTGGAATGCTGTTGTTACAGTAGGAGGAGCAATCGCTTTTGCGGCTTTGCGTATGGCTGAGACGGCGTCACCCAGTGAGTAGCCGGGAGTCAGGTTGAAGGAGATGGTCACTGACTTGAACTGGCCGAGGTGATTAATCAGAAGCGGGCCTAACCCGACTGTGATCTGAGCGACGGTGCTGAGGGGCACCAGTTGTCCGGTTGTCGAGCGAATATACAGCCGATCGAGTGAACTGGGCCTCCGGTAAAATCTGGGCTCCACTTCCATGATCACCCAAAACTCGTTAGTTGACGTATAGATGGTCGACACCTGCCTGGCTGAATAGGCGTTGTTGAGAGCGTCTTCCACCTGCTGCATGGTGACGCCCAGTTCCGAGCATTTGTCGCGGTCGATCTGAACATTGACTTGAGGATTGTCTATTTGCAGATCACTATTGACGTCCTGAAGACATTTCATCGATTCCATTTGTTTTTGCATGGCCCGTGCAGTTACATATAAATCGTCAGCCTTCGGGCTCGAAAGAGTAAATTGATAAACTGCCTTGGTTACTTGACCGCCGATGCTTACTGTAGGCGGGTTTTGCAAGTAGATGGTAATGCCAGGTACCGCGGCAAGTTTTGGTCTGAGTTCCTCAATCACCTGGTCGGCAGTCAATTTTCGCTCGCCCCTTGGCTTAAGCACTATAAGAAATCGGCCGGAATTGAGCGTGATATTGGGACTGGCGTTGACTGTATTTCCGGTGGTTCCTGTGCCAACGCTGGACATGAATGACTGGACATTGGGATCGGCCTTGATGATGTCGGATAAAGCCCGATGGTGTTTGACCATATCATCGAAGGAAATTCCCTGGGGCGCCTGCGTGATGCCGACAATTTGGCCCTGATCCTCGCTGGGCATGAAGCCCTTGGGCATGAACGTGAACAAAAGCACAGTGGCGACAAACATTATCACGAAACCGCCAACAACTTTCAGGCGATTACTGAGCGCCCATTTCAAGGCAGTTTCGTAAGCGGAAAGCAAAAGGCCGAACCACTTTTCAGCGAAGGCTACGGCTGCATTAGGTCTTTCACTTTCTTTCTTTGCCCTGAGAAACTTGCTGCACAACATCGGCGTAAGGCTCAGCGAGATAAATCCAGATATTAAAATGGCGACGCTGATGGTTACAGCAAATTCAAAGAACAGCTTACCGACGACTCCCTGCATGAGCAATACAGGAATGAAGACTGCTACCAGTGACAGTGTCATCGACACGATCGTGAAGCCGATTTCTCTTGAACCAATGAGAGACGATTCTAGGGCGCTGTCCCCCAATTCCAGGTGGCGGACTATGTTTTCAAGCACGACGATAGCATCGTCGACGACGAAGCCGACTGACAGCGTTAGAGCCATGAGTGTCAGGTTGTTCAGACTGAAATTGAAGAAATGCATGGCCGCGAATGTGCCGATGATTGAGATCGGCAAGGCGAAGCTGGGAATTATTGTGGCCGAGATGTTTCCCAGAAACAGGTAGATCACCGCCACTACCAGGAAGACGGTCAAAAGCAAAGTCAATTGCACGTCGTTGACTGAATCGCGAATCGTTTGCGAATGGTCGTAGAGAATGTCCAGTTTGACATTCTCAGGAATGACACTGCGAAAACCCGGCAACAGTTTCTTGATGCTGTTCACAACGGCTATGGTGTTGGCGCCGGGTTGTTTCATAACAGCCAGAATGATGCCGGGGGTGTCGTTGTACCAACCAGCGGTTTTGTCGTTCTGCACGCTGTCAATCACATTGGCAACATCTTGTACCCTTACGGGTGAGCCGTTGCGATAACTGATGATGATCGGTTTGTAAGCTGCTGCGTCAAAGAGCTGGCCATTGGCTTGGACGCTAAAGGCCTGGAAATGGCCGTAGAGTGTTCCGGTCGGCATGTTCACGTTGCTCTGGCTTATCGCGTTGGCCAAATCATCCATGCCAATCTGGTAAGCAGCCAGCTTCTCTGGGTTCGCCTGTACGTGTACAGCGAATACTTGGGCACCATTCACCTGTACCTGAGCGACGCCGCCCACTCTTGAGATGCGCTGCGCAACGAGTGTTTCGGCGTATTCGTCTACCTTGTAGAGCGGTAATGTCGGCGAACTGAGTGCCAAATATAAAATTGGTTGGTTGGCCGGATTGACCTTGCTAAAGGTAGGGGGAGTAGTCATCTGTGGGGGCAACTGCTTGGAAGCGGCTGCTATTGCCGATTGCACGTCTAAGGCCGCTCCATCCATATCCCTGCTCAAATTGAATTGCAGCGTGATCTGCGCAAGACCGAGAGCGCTTTGTGAGCTCATTGAATCGAGTCCGGCAATGGTAGCGAATTGTTTTTCTAATGGGGTCGCCACTGCCGATGCCATGGTGTCAGCGTTTGCTCCAGGAAGGGTTGCTGTCACCAATATCGTCGGAAAATCGACGTTCGGCAAATCGTTTACGGGCAGCGTTTTATACGCTATCCATCCGAAGACGACAAATGCACACATGACCAGAGTGGTCATGATTGGTCTCAAGATAAAGATGCGTGAAATGTTCATGGTTGCATGCGTCCCGTTCTGGTCTCTGGTTCCTCCGGTAAAAATTGGTACAAATACTTGGCCACATATGTCTTAATGCGATCCAAATACAGATAGAAAACAGGTGTTATGTATAGTGTCACGAGTTGAGAGGCGAGCAAGCCTCCTACGACAGTAAGGCCGAGTGGTTGTCTGGCTTCCGATCCTGAGCCAATGCCGACTGCAATCGGAATGCTGCCCATAAGAGCAGCAAGGGTAGTCATCATGATTGGCCTGAAGCGGACAAGGCAGGCCTGGTAAATTGCCTCTTCGGGCAGCTTCCGTTCGTTGCGTTCCGCATCAAGGGCGAAGTCGATGATCATAATAGCGTTCTTCTTGACGATTCCGATTAAGAGAATGAGACCCAGAAACGCGTAAATACTCAACTCTACATGGCAGAGTAGCAGGATCAAAAGCGCACCCAGTCCTGCCGAGGGAAGACCGGACAAAATCGTAATTGGATGGATGAAGCTCTCATACAAAATGCCAAGGACTATGTAAATGACCAGCACTGCAATCAGAAGTAGCAGTGGCATCATCACCATGGAGGACTCGAAAACCTGGGCTGTTCCTTGAAAGCTCGGCGTGACGTCTTCAGGTAAAGTGCCAGCAGTCAGCTTCTTCACCTGATCCACGGCCTGGCTTAGCGAAATATTCGGTTTCAGATTGAATGAAAGCGTTACAGATGGAAACTGCCCCAGGTGATTGACCAGTAGCGGTCCAACGGTCTGTTTGATATTTGCTACGGTACTGAGCGGCACTAACGAGCCATTACTGGAATGCAAATAAAGCCTGTGTAGAAGAGCCGGATCGCGATAGAACTGCGGTTGCACTTCGTTTATTACCCAGAACTGATCGTCCGGTGTATAGATGGTAGACACCTGGCGAGATGAGTAAGCACTGTTGAAAGCATCTTCAACTTGCTGCATGGTGATTCCGAGCTGCGAGCACTTTTCGCGATCGATGTCCACGCTGGCTTGTAGATTTTTCACCTGTAGATCGCTGTTTACGTCAACCAAGTTAGGCAACTGCCGCAGTTTCTCCTCGAGCTCTTTCGAAGCTGCATATAGGTGTTCAATATTGGGGCTAGACAAGGTAAACTGGTACATCGCTTTTGTCAGTTGTCCGCCTATCCTGATAGAAGCCAGGTTCTGCATGTACAGCTTGATCCCAGGAATGTGAGAGGTTTTCTTCCTTAACTCCTCAATTACACCATCCACTTTCAGCGCCCGTTCTTTCTTGGGCTTCAATACAATGAAAATCCTTCCGGAGTTCCCCGACTGATTGGGTCCGCCGGCGCCGACGCTGGACATAAAAGCTTTCACGTTAGGATCTTCACCGACGATTTTTGCCAGTTGCTTTTGGTGAGACACCATGTTTTCGAAAGACACACCCTGAGCCGCTTCAGTCATGCCGAAAATCTGTCCGGTGTCTTCACTCGGAAGAAAACCCTTGGGCATGTCCCTGAATACGAATACCGTGGCGATCACCATTAATACGAACGAAGCGAAAACCCATTGCTTGTTCCAAAGGGCAAATCTCAAGGTAATCGCATAGACATCCAGGCCCTTTTGAAAAACAGCATCCACTATCTTATGCAAACGGCTTTCTTGCTGATTAGTTTGCGGTTTGAGAAAGCGACTGCAGAGCATTGCTGTCAGGGAAATCGAGGTAAGCCCGGAAAGGAGAATGGCTATGCTGATTGTCACGGCAAACTGATTGAAGATCCGCCCGATTAATCCTGGCAGAAAGAGAATGGGAATAAAGACCGCCACCAGGGAGAGTGTCATCGACAATATCGTAAAGCCAATTTCTTTCGAACCCTTTAAAGCCGCAGTAAGCGGCGGCTCTCCCTTCTCAATGTGCCTGACTATATTCTCCAGCATGACGATGGCATCATCTACAACAAAGCCTACAGAGAGAGTTAAGGCCATCAAAGACAGATTGTTCAGACTGAAATTTAAGAGCTTGATCAAGGCCAAAGTGCCAAGAATAGAAACCGGTAAAGCAAGACTGGCGATGAGAGTGCCGCGTATATCGCCCAGAAAGAGGAATATGACCAAAATGACCAGGATCAATGTCACCAACAGGGTCAGCTGCACGTCATTGACGGAAGCACGAATCGATTGAGAGCGATCGAAAAGAATGTCGAGATTGACAGATGCGGGTATGACTGCCCGATAAGTTGGCAGCAACTTGAGGATGCGGTCAACAACCTGAATCGTATTTGTGTTTGGTTGGCGTTGAACCGCTAGAATTACCGCTCTTTTCTCGTTGAACCAACTGGCCACCTTGTCGCTCTGGACGCTGTCGATCACATCGCCCAGATCGCCGAGCCGCACTGGTGCGCCGTTTTTGTAGGTGACGATGAGAGGACGATATTGTTTGGCGTTGTATAGCTGGCCATTGGCGAAAACGTTGTAGGCCTTATAAGGTCCGTAGAGAGTGCCTGTGGGCAGGTTGACATTGTTATTGCGAATGGCAGTGACCACTTGATCAATGCCGATGCCTCGGGCCGATAGTTGGTCAGGATTGACCTGCACGTGTACAGCATAGATTTGCGAACCGAAGACTTGCACCTGAGCGACGCCACTTACCATCGATATGCCTTGAGCAATGAGATCTTCGGCATATTCGTCCACAGAATATAAAGGTAGAGTCGGTGAATTGAGAGCGATATAGAGAATCGGCGCGTCTGCTGGGTTGGCTTTCTTGAAGGTCGGCGGCGTGGGCATGCTCGAAGGTAGGTATGGCTGAGCGGCCGCGATGGCTGTCTGCACGTCCTGGGCGGCACCATCGATTTTGCGGCTCATATCGAACTGCAAGGTGATCTGGGTGGTGCCCAAGGCGCTGGTGGAATTCATGGACTCCAGCCCGGCAATGTTAGTAAATTGACGCTCTAGTGGAGTCGCCACTGCCGAAGCCATGGTGTCGGCATTGGCGCCTGGTAAGCTGGCGCTCACCAATATTGTGGGAAAATCGACGCTGGGCAGGTCGCTAACGGGCAACGCGAAATAGGCTATGACACCAAATATAATGAAGGCGGCCATGACCAGGGTGGTCATTACGGGTCGCAGAATAAATGTAGAGGCGATGTTCATTACGAACTCGCTTGTGCCGCCTTGGTCGAGTCGTCAGTCGAACCTTGCTTTGAGTCCATCACTCGTACCGCTGCTCCAGGTGTCAGCTTGAGTTGCCCATCGATAACCACGACATCACCGGCTTTGACTCCTTTGCTGATCACCGAAAGGTCGCCATGGGTGCGCTGTACTTCCACCGGAACAAAAGTAACGGTGTTGTCTGGTTGAACAATAAAGACCGACTGGCCTTGCTGATCTGATTGCACCGCTTGCGATGGTATGGCGACGGCTTCTCCCGGTTGAGGAAGTGTTACGACAACGTCGACAAAACGACCTGGCCACAAAAGGCGGTTTATATTCGGGAAAGTAGCTCTAAGTTTGATAGCGCCGGTTGTCTTATCGACCGCATTATCGATGAAAGAAAGACGTCCTTCCACAACGGACTGCTTCTTGCCGTCGACATAGGCGCGCACACTGAGTTTTCCGGATGCCTGTGCCTGTCTGATTTGATCTAAATTCGTTTCCGGAACGGAAAAGGTCACATAAATAGGCGCGATCTGATTGATCGTCACTAACGGAGTAACGTCATTGGCTCGCACCACATTGCCTTGATAGAAATTCAGCGCACCCGTAACACCATCGACCGGCGACCGAATTTCAGTGAAGCCCAATTGGATGCGCAGATTTTCTGCTGCGGAAGTATCCGCGGCCAAGGAAGCTTTTGCCTGAGCGATAGCTGCTTTGTCGGCGTTTATGACAGCCTTGGCATTTTCCACCGCCGCTTTATCGGAAAGAACGGTAGCTCCCGCCGTTTCGGAATTTGTCCTCATCTGATCGGATTGTTCCTGGGAAACCGCTCCGTCTGCGACAAGTTTTTGATACCGTTTGACTTCGACGTCAGCATAGTTCTGCTGAGCGGAATCCTTCTGCAGCACCGCCTCTGCTTGTTTCGCTGCTGCTGTATCTTTGTCCAGATTGGCTTGAGCAGAATGAATCTGTGATGCGTCACGCAGGACATTTGCTTCTGCTTGGGCAAGCTGCGCCTGGTAAGGACGAGGGTCGATCTGGAACAAGAGTTCTCCAGCTTTGACGTCCTGTCCCTGGGTGAAATAAACATGGGTAAGTTGTCCGCCCACCTGGGCGATCACGTTCACCACTGAGTATGCTTCTACGTTGCCGATGTTGCGAACTTCAAGCGGCAAGGATTTGAGGCTGGCCACGGCCGTCAGCACGGGTACTACTTCTTTATGTTTTTGATCGGCGGCTGCTGTCGGATCAGAGGCGCCGTTCTTTGCACTTTTGTTGAACATGACAAAAGCAAGAACAATGATTGCTACGCCAACCAGCGCGTAAATAAGCCTTTTTTTGGGGAAGGCCCTTTTGGGAGCAATGACCACGGGTGATACCTTCTCGATCATTTGCGGGACTCCTCATCGAAGGCTTCCTTCAGTATGTTCAAACCTTCCATTACCTTCAAAAGCTTTGCCTGGGGCAAATCGGCGATCAAAGCCGCTACGGAAGCCTGAGCAAACTGCCGGCAAAGCTCAAGGTGAACCGTTCCGCTCTCGGTAAGGCTGAGCAAAACCTTGCGCCGTTCGTTTGGATCTTCGACGCGCCGGACGTAGCCCCGCTTGACCAGGCGATCCACCAGGTTTGATGCCGTGGCGGCGGTGACGGCCAAATCTTCTGCTGCACAGGTTAAAGAAGTGCCGGGATTGCGGCTGATGAAGGCGAGCACCTTGAGCTGCGGCATTGATACTTGAAGGTTGCCGCTGCGCCTCATTTCAGCTCCTATGTAGCGGGCTAATAACGGCACAGTTTCCATTACCGCTCGAGCGCAGCTTTCCGCTGAGGCTTTTGCCGAACCCAATTGACCATTTTTTAGTGAGGTTGTCATAGCTGTCAAAAACACATAAGCGAGCTAATAGTTAGTATTGCTTATTATTGTGACAGATATGTGGCATAAGGACGTAACTGTCAAGAGATTTAACCTGGTGAGGCATATTTGAGCCTAGACGTTCGGCCGTGGCAAAAAGTTCAAACGCTTCCGCTGAAGCCGTATTCATCGGCCAATTTCACTTCAATTCGCTCGGCACCATTCTGGTTGAGGCGCTCAGATACCGCAGAGAAGATCTCTTTATGCTCGGGCAAAACTGGCGCATGATCGAAGCGACCTTTACGAAGACTCTCAAAATGATTGGGGCAGATTGGATTGTTCCAGCCGCCGCCGCCGAGCTCGAAAATTGAGGCATCACTATTTCAGTAGGAATCCACTTGAGCTGCTTCAGGTCTTTCTTTGATACCCTTGGCGCAAGCCTTCATGTGTTCGGCTTCGGCTTCTCGATAAGTGCGCGACAACAAATCCGCGTAGGCTTCCAGTGTTGGCACCAGTTCGGGATGGTCCGGCCCGAGCGCACGGACGCTTACGTCCATAGCTCTTTGATAGAACGCTTCGGCTTGCTCGTACTTGTTTTCTGCTTTCAAAATATTGGCCAGATTGGTTAATGTCGCGGCTATGTCGGGATGGTCGGTGCCGAGAGATTTTTCTCTGGCCGCCAGCACCTTTTGAAACAGTACTTCCGCCTCCTTGGTCTTGCCCTGGTGGAGCTGACAGGAAGCGATTTGCGAAAGACAAGCAAGTGTCTCCGGATGATCGCTGCCTGCTGCTGATTCCTTAATCTTCAAAAGTCGCTGCCAATGGGGCTCGGCTTTGGCGTAACGGCCATTCGCTTGATAAAAATCGGCGAGATTCTTGATGGCAAGCACTATGTCAGGATGACCTTTTACCAGCGTCTTTTCGTAAATGGCGAGGGCCTCGCTAAAGGACTGTTCAGCTTGCGCGTAGTGCGATTGCGTTTGATGGAGATTGGCCAGATTAGTTAGTTGCGTAGCCACCTGCGGGTGTTGGTGCCCAACGGACCGTTCCTTCATGGCAATGATCCGCTTAAACAGGCGCTCAGCTTCAGCGTATTTGCCCTGACGAGAATGGAGCTTGGCCAGTTTTTCAATGGAAAGAACGACATCCGGATGGAGCGGACCGAGACTGACTTCCTTGGCGGTCAGGACCCGTTCATAGAGGGGCTCTGCCTCAGAGAACCGCTTTGTCTCTTCCAGCGAAGTAACCAGATTGGTAAGAAGATTGGCCAGCTCTGGATTGTCAGGACCCCAAACCGTCTCCAGAATCGATAGTGCTCGTTGATAAACGACGCGGGCGTCGTTAAAGCGCTTCTGTTCTAGAAAGAGATTGCCCAAATGAGCCAGGCTGTTTCCAGTTTCAGGATGGTCGGAGCCCAGCGACTTTTCCCTGAGAACGGCGGCGCGCTTAAAGAGGTCTTCGGCTTCCTTGTATTTCTTTTGAGCAACGCACAAAAGACCGAGGTTATTGAGACCGGTTGCTACTTCCGGATGTTCTTTGCCAAGTACTTTCTCATAGATATTGATCAACTCCCGGCAGAGCGGTTCGCCCAGATCATGCTTACCGAGAAAGAAATAGACGGCAGCCAGGTTATTGAGGCTGGTGACGATATCCTCATGTTCTGGCGGTAAGAGGCGCTGCCTAATTTTCAGAGAACGCCGATAGAGATGCTCCGCTAGATCATATTTGGCTTGCTCAAAATAGACTTCGGCAAGATTGTCGAGGCTGACCGTCACGAGCTGTTCGTCGCCACCCTTTTCTGCCACATCTAGGGCTTTACGCATGGCTATTTCAGCGTCAGCGTATTTGCCCAGCTCGAAAGCCTGCGCTCCTTCGTCTACAACTGTTTGCCAATTCGAACTCATAGAAATGCGGACAGAGAATGTTCAGCCAACCAACGATGACAATTCATAAGATATCCCATCGGCAGCCGGTTCGTCTTGGATTAGTTGGCTTGAATCATGACCAACTCTTGAATAATCAACCGATATTGTCCGGATTAGACGGCTATACTTGCCTGGCGTAAAGTGAGGGCGAATTTACAATTGACTAATGGACAAGCGCAAAATTGTTTATAAAAGCCGCCTATCCGTGAACGCCGAAACTGTTTTTTCATGGCATGAAGCGCCCGGAGCCTTCGAACGGCTCTCACCCCCATGGCTGCCAGTACATGTGGTAAGGCGCCAGGGCGGCATTAACGGCGGCACAGTAAAAATCAGGATCAAGCAGGGTCCGCTCGTAATCTACTGGACTCTTGGCCACGATCAATATGTCTTTGGTAAACAATTCCGGGATTACCAGATTGAAGGCCCTTTTCAATCCTGGAGTCAGCTTCACCTGGTCGAGGCGGACGGTGAGAATGCCTGTTACTTGATTGATACGATTGAGTACGAATTGCCTCAGGGCATTCCGTTAAAATTCATGGCTGGATTCTACATTGAGGGCGAACTGGGAAGACTTTTCCGATACAGGCATCGACTTATTGCTTTGGATGCTGAGCAAAAGGTCAGATATGGGGAGGTGAGGAGCATGAAAGTACTGATTTCCGGATCTTCCGGCATGATAGGCGCCAGATTGTTGGATTTTCTCTTGACCCAGGGACATTCGGTGGTAAGGCTGGTAAGACCTCAATCACTAAGAAGCGGAGATCCTGGCGCCGCATCGGCTGGGAACGTAGTTTGGGATCCCGAAGCCCAAACGATCGATGCGGGGAAACTGGAAGGTTTCGACGCGGTTGTCCATTTGGGAGGAGAAAATCTGGCCGCCGGTCGCTGGAGTGAGGTCAGGAAGCAAGAGCTGATTAAAAGCCGAGTTGATAGCACGCGCCTCTTGAGCGAAGCTCTGGCGAAGCTGAAACAACCCCCGAAAGTGTTCGTAGTCGCCTCTGCGATTGGCTACTACGGTGACCGAGGTGAGGAGAGGCTCGATGAGCGGAGCCCAAAAGGGTCAGGCTTTTTAGCCGATCTTTGTGAACAGTGGGAGCAAGCCAGTGAACCTGCATCTAAGGCGGGAATTCGTGTTGTCAAAATTCGCCTGGGCGTAGTGCTCAGTACTGCCGGCGGTGCACTAGCAAAGATGCTCCTGCCATTTCAACTTGGGGTAGGCGGTGAAATAGGCAATGGGCAGCAGTATTTTAGCTGGGTGAGCCTCGACGATGTGCTCGGGGCGATTGTCCATGCCCTTAAGACTGAATCGCTTGCCGGACCGGTGAATGTTACCGCTCCTAATCCGGTAACCAACAAGGAATTTACCAAGGCTCTCGGAAAAGTGCTTGTCCGGCCAACCTTGATTCCAATTCCGACTTTCGGACTGCGGGCTCTGTTCGGTGAAATGGCCGATCAGTGCTTGATCGCCGGCCAGAAGGTAATGCCTGCCAAATTAGAAGCCGCCGACTATCACTTCCGCGACACCGAGATCGAACCAACCCTGCGCCACATTCTCGGCAAGTAAGAGGACAGTCAGATAGAGGTCTGCCCAACGAGCAAAAGAGCTTGACGCGTTGCTCCCTCTATTGGAGAAGCTAAAGGCTCTGTCACGTGAGCATTGGCATACTTCTTTCTGAGGTATTGCTCAAAGGGTTTGAGGATGATTTGACCGCACTCCCACAAGCCACCGACTGTGGCAACGGGAAACTTTTGGGTTTCCTCGAAGCCAAGCCGATTAGCAGCAGCCTCAACTTGCTTGGCCAGCCATTCGCCAGCGTTGTTGAAAAGCAGAGTTGCATCCGCATCGCCGGCGCAGGCGCAAGTGAGAGCAGTTGGAACGAGAAAGCCGCGCCCTTTGCTCTGGCATAATTGTCTCGCTCTATCGCAAAATTCAATCGGCACGTTCGTGCCCAGCTCAGCACAAATTGCATCAACCAGTTTAGTGCGCCCGGTCAGTCCATCTAGAACCAAAAGAGTCGAGCGCAAAAGTTCTGAGGTAATCCAGGCCCCGCTGCCCCAATCGCCCCATTCCCAACCGCGTCCACCCACCTGGCACTTCCCTTCGTACTCGCCGTAGATGACCGAACCAGTACCGGCAATGACAAGAATACCGAAGTCTTTAATTGCTCCATGGAAGGCGATCAGATAGTCCGGAACCAGCTCTAAGGCGGCGTTGGGAAAGAGTGTCTTGAGTTCAGTCGTCCAACGTTCCTTCATTCTCGATCGAGAAATACCGGCAATACCTGCGTAAATCGCCCGAACCTCTCCCTGTCCAATTGGATTAGCATCCAGAATATTTTTTAAGCTCTCAGGACCAAGATCGGGGCTGGGAGCCCCCTTAAGGTCGAGGACAACGGTCCCCGCCTGATCGACGAATCGAACTCTAACGTTGGTTCCGCCCGCATCGATACCGGTAACAAGGTGAGGCAAGCTTTGAACTCCTAGATCTTTAAGGAAAGAGTTACTGGGCAATGATCCGAACCCTGGACATGCGGCTCAATCGTAGCATTGACGAGTTTGCCCTTGAGCGCGTCGGATACGAAGAAGTAATCTATGCGCCAGCCAACGTTCCGCTCTCTGGCTCTGGTGACGAGATGCCACCACGTGTAGTTATCCGGTTTCGAATTGACTTCGCGAAATGTATCTAGATAGCCGGCACCGACAAACTTGTCGAGCCAGGCTCTTTCGACGGGAAGGAACCCCGATATGTTTTCGTTGTCCTTTGGGCGAGCCAGGTCAATCGGCCTGTGTGCAGTATTCACGTCTCCACAGACAATTAATTTTTTGCCTTTTTTGCTTAGATCTTGAGCAAATTCAAAAAAAGCATCGTAGAAGTCCAACTTGTACTGAAGCCTTTCGGGACTGGCCTTGCCGTTCGGATAGTAGATATTCAAAAGGGTGAAGTCGCCAAAGTCGGCAACCAGAACGCGCCCCTCAGCATCGAAGCGTTTGATTCCGAGGCCTTCTTTGACGCTTAGAGGTTTTTCCCTGGTATAGATGGCTACGCCGCTGTAGCCTTTCTTCTCAGCGTGGGAGAAGTAACTCAGATAACCCGGACGATTCTTAAAATGTTCCGGCAATTGGAGAGCGTCTATCTTTGTCTCCTGTAGACAGAGGACGTCGGCATCCTCCGTCTCGAACCATTCGAAGAGGCCTTTTTTTGCTACCGCTCTTATGCCGTTAACGTTCCAGGAGACAAGCTTTACCGTGGCCAT
>PSRH01000201.1 GCA_003175915.1 Candidatus Melainabacteria bacterium
TATGCCTTTACCCATGGACTTCCTCTCAAAATATCGAAGGAAGCCTACAACTACCAACGCTTCCAAACACTTTCGAGCATAGCCTCAGCTCTGCCTTCATTTAACATGTCGTATACCCTCAGTCGCGCCAATATTTTTAACAAGGGAGCTCACTCGCAAGCCGAAACCTTTTTTACCGGTATTAGCTACCCTGTCTTTCAAGGCGGCGGCATACTGTATGGCATCCTTTCCCAGTACTATCGCGAGAAAGGCTGGCACTATGCCTATAAAGCAACGGTCAGTGACGTCTTCCTTGATATTTACCAGAAGTATACAAACCTTCTGCTCAACCGCGTTCTGCTACAGATCTTCGCCAAAACAGTCGAAGCAGACGAGGAACAGCTCAGGCTAAATCGAGCGGCACAGGCAGCAGGAACAGGCACACGCTTCGCTGTACTACAATCTGAATCGCAGCTAGCCATTGACCGGCAGTCGCTCTTGCAGCAACAAGTAACCGCCAGGCAAGCGGCTCTGGCGCTAAATCTATCGCTCAATTTCCCCATGTCAATCAATCTCATACCGGTGGAGGAAACACTGACGGAAGCCTCTTTGTTCAAGTCCAATGTGGCGCTGCATTCACTGATAAAGGACGCCCTTCGCTTCAATCCGTCTCTACGCCAATATGAAATGTTCCGTCTTACCGCAGCGCGCAACGTCCAGCTGGCAGCGGCTCCGCTCTATCCGTCCGTATCGTTTTTTACTATTTACCAACACAACGACGCTATTGTAGTGCCAGCCCAAGATGCAGCGGACGTAGGCGGGATCGCGACAGCGTCGATCACCTCCGCTCTCAATTCCACATTCGCAGGACGGGCTAGTAACAACGCGCTCGGACAGCAACAAAGCTTCAGCCCGACAGGAGGCTCTACGTCTACTCAGGGAGCAAATACCGGGCCTTCGGCTATCCCAGCGGCGTCCGGCGGTACGCCAATTGCCACAGTGCAATCCGGTTCGCTGGTCACCTCCGGAGCTGTGGCGCCTTCGATTTTCGGTGGCGGCAACGGGCCCGGCTTAGGCCCTAACGCCAATGGCAGCTTGCAAGCTCCGGCTGGCATCTTCCCGGGCGTATTCCGCTCCTTCCTGATGGGACTTTCGCTGAGCTGGACCCTGCCCAATTCTGGTTTATCGAACGTGGCCAACATTTACGCCGCCAAGACCCTGGCTCGCCAGGCTCTACTTCAGTGCAACCAAGAGTTGCAGCTGGTACTGCAGACAGTGAGAAGCGATTATCTGGCCATGATCAATGCCCGCACAGTGATCGATAAGGCCGCATACTCAGTCGCTTCCTCGCGTGAAGCGCTGAGACTGGCACGCGCCCGCTTCACAAATGGGGTGAGCACCAATCTGGAAGTGATCCAGTCGCAGCGCGACTACATAAGTGCCTTGACCAGCCAGGCCCAGGCCATCGTCAATTCCAACATTTCCCAAGCCCAGCTCCTCCACGACATGGGAATGATTTCGGAAAGAACATTGATCAACGGCTACGAACCTGGTGTCTTCGCTGATCCGACAAGGAACAAGAAAGGACCCTGACGTTGCCAGATAAAATGGCAAAAGTGACCCAAAAGTGGTTTGAACCAGGGAACTATCAGACAAAGCCACTACCGGCGGTGCTTACAAAGCAAAAGAAAAAGCTCGAAAAGCCGCAAAGTAGTTTGCTTGTTTTGGAGTGCTTACTCAGAGAACCCCGCCGGTTAGAGCGAGGTTCTCTGAGCAACTTGATCAGGATGGCTGGTTAATCCAGCCACCCGCTCGTCATCTGGGCGGACTTGGACGTACCGTCCGCCATGTGCGCAAAATTCGGCTGGAGATTGAGGAAGTTTGCCTAAAACGTATACTCGGTCTGTCCGCCGGGCCAAAGGACTTTAAGGTAGGTTGCCGTACGGGTATGCCCCGCCGCTCCAATATCGGGTTGGTCTTGCAGCCCAGCTCTTCTAGAACCCTGGCCACCTCTTTCACCCAGCCCACCGGCTCCGTCCGCCACCACCGCGTCCTAATTCCGTCGTCAGGGACCCGGAGCTCGACTTGTCGGACCCGATCGCTGACCATCGCCCTGACCAGCGCGGGCAGTTGCTCGACCTTCTTGCCCCAGTCCTCTTCATCGCGCTGGCAAACCGCGTACACCAGGTCGGGATGGCAGGCGGTCGTTTGCATCAGCCTTCTCCTTCAGAAAAACGTTCTCGCCCCAACTGAGCTCAAACGTTGAACTTAGTTAACCACTAGACGCCGGACATCGGCTTTAGCCAGCAGATCCAAAACCAAGGGCTGATCACCCCTGATTTCCTATCCTCACCCTCAGGAGTTCTCCGACCTGTTGAAGTTTCCTATCGACCGTCGCCTTCTCGGTCTCGGGCACGGCTGCCCCGATCAAGGGGACCATGTCCCGAATCACATCAAGTGCTTCGAGGACAGCACTGATGCGTCGGTCATCGCTTAGATCCTGAAACAATTGAGCCACTCTGTCCCGACCTGACACAGTCTGCTGAAGTTGCGACATGATCGTTTCCCTTCGGTTTTCGGCCAATGGCTGGCCGCAGAAGCAGTGCGGATAACGAGCAGGGTAACACACCCATGTTCGTTGGCGCACCTGGACGTTCACAGCCACAAGAACAAACACAGAGCCAAACCAACCCGCACCGTCAGTTGACGGCTAAAACGGATGGCTTGTCCAGCAAAGAACCCTTGGTTTTGGGTAATCCTCCTCCATGAGGCAGAAACGAAAGCATGCCTAATCCTGCACTTTTTAAGGCATAAAGCAAACAAGCAACTGCGTACTGATCGGGACCTCATACGTGATCCGCCCACGGTTTCCGACGATGATATGTGCTCAACAACGATCATTTAGCTGGTGCGTACACTAATTGAATTGTCAAAACAATACTCTCTCAGCCCCAAGCACTTGGGCTTAGAACCAGGCATTTGATTCTTTGCTCGCGAGGTCAAGTCTTCGATCATCCCGATCTAAATGACGCCCTTGTGGTATCACCATAATATTCAGCGAGCGTCGTTGCTGAAGTCAAAGACACCCTGATCGCGAAATTCACCAAGATTCCGGTCACTTTTGAAAATTCAATATTCTCAAAGTCCCGTCTGCTCTTAGGGAAGAAATGTTGTTTCTACCGAAATTGTCTTGATTTTGTTTAGTGAAGTTGCCAAGGTAGTGGTGCATCTTTTCGTTTCACTCCCCAGGACCGTTGACCATACCGCACATCGCAAACACGCTATGAATGGCGTTTTTCATCACCATCAGGGGTGATGAAGGTTGGTCTACATTTCTGAGAGAGACCCGGAGGCAAGACGTGACCGAGATGATCGAGATTCGCATCGAGGGCGAAGAGGAATGCTATACGGCATCCATCGGCGCCCACCTCGTCGTCAATTCGACTGAGGCTGATGCACTCTATTCACTGCTGGTGGACGCCGACCTCTTGGAGGTCGTCGAACCCTACGTGGAAAACACCAGCTTCGCGGACGGCTTGTTGGACGCCATCTTGGGCGCTCCCACATCGCTTGTCCGGCTCGACGGCGGCGTCGACCACTTGAACAATCAGACCGGTTGCGACTATCCGGGCAGTGACACTTTCAAGGTCGTCGTCGGCCAGACGCCTGATGGAACCTGGGCTGCCTCCGTCCGGGGGTACAGCAGCCGATCCTACGGCAACAATTGCGCCAGGGCCGTCCACAACCTCCTCATGGAGCATGCCCACTCCGAATTGCGGGCGCCGGACGGATCGCATTGGAACGAGAATCGACATGGCCGGCTGGTCGGCCTCGTCCACATCGTCGTCCAGGCCTGATGAGAGACGTGGCAACCGGGGGGACGCAATCGGGCGCCCCCATTCGGACAAGGCATCTGTGCCCTTTTTATTTGGGCCGGGGGCGGGCACCGCCAGTAGTACCCGTTCACAGCTCAGGGCGGGACAATTTGATTATTCACTATCGCTATTTAGCACTACTGTTTCGGAGCAATTTATACGTTAATTGACGCAAAGGTATGGGTCAATAAAACACCTCTAGGAAACTCTATTATCGAAACATTCCTATTCGAGCTTGCCCACCTGCTCTGCTCTTTGCCACATTCACCCGCTTTTTTTGGCTCGTTGTGGCACCACCTGCAGTGGCAGTAACATAATGCTTCAAAGGGTGGCGCTCAGCACACTCTTGTCAGAGGCATCAAACAAAGTCTGCACGGGAATCGTGATTTTTGTTCCTGTCAGGTTCTGCGCCGAGTCGAAATAGACAATTCCATTCGTCTTTTGATGCGGCCAGAGGATGCGCGACCCAAAGCGCGAGGCTTCGGCCAATCTTCGCAATTCGTCTGGTCCATAACGCAGCCGGATTGGCTTCTTCATAGTGGAAATATCTTCGATCGTCGGTACAAGTCCGACTGTCGCGGCTGCCGGCAGAACCTTGGTAAAGAATCCCTTGGCCATGGCCTTGCCGCTCCGATCGGGTAGCACACTCCTCTGGATCGTAAGCAAGGGAGCACATTTATAGTTAGCGCCATCTCCTATAGCCTCGGCGTTGTCGCCATCCAAAACCAATGGTCGGCTCGTCTCATTCACTACCGAGACCATAACACCCTGTAACTTCTCCAGGCAGATGTCGCTACGTTCTACAGTAATAGTCAGACTTTGACCAACAAAGGCCTTGAGCGGAGCCGGCTGGGGCGCCGACGGCTTCTGGGCAGGGTCTACCATGAGCAGGTCTTCGGTCATAACCGCATCAGCTCCAGGCGCAGCTTCGGGTTTGCTTTCTTCTGTACCGCTTGGCTTGGTGGACGTATTGGAAAAGGTGTCGCTTTCAAGACCGCGAAGCAACGGTTCGCCCTCGTTCTTTTCACTGGCGATCACATTTACTCCCGACAACCGCCGGTTCACATCTTCACCGGAGGCCGGTTGACAGTTGTTTAGACCAGGCAAAGAAATGCCAATCGCCAAAACTATCAAGCCTGATACCGACCTTCTCATTTGCTTCAACTTCCGAGCATCAGACGACCAATTATGGTCGCACAACGCTCCTTCCATCCTTCGCCAATCCTAAGATTCTACCACCGTCAGATGGCAGCGCTTCATGATCTAATTCACAAACAGCTAGCTCTTCTGCCGTAGATAGGCAAGAACCGTTTCACGATAATACGGTTCGCGGAAGCGCCACATAAACGCATCCTGGAAGTAGTGCACCATGCCGAAGCCGAGTACTATCGACAATAAGCATTGCGCCACCATTGGGGGTAAGTTAATCGCCGTTTGAGGCAGAGCCCTAGCCAATTCAAGTAGCAGCAGACCGCCAAACCCCATGACCAAAAAAAACATGACCGGGTGACTGAACGGAATATTCTTCAATTGTTCGTTGCTGTATTTTCTCTTCACTAAAACGAACATTATTCCTATGTACTGTGCCCAGTGCATGATGTTGGCGATTAAAAGCGCGTCCAGGAAGCTTTTGCCAAGAAATGCGAAGGGCACGAAGAAGTAAATCGACAAACACCAGAAGAGGAAGGCTGGGACATTGAGGTAAGCACCGCGGCGCAGTTGCACGATCAATTCCCTCAGATACAAGAGAATTACAACAACGAAGGCAATACCAACCAGGGCGACCATGATCTTCCAAATAGCAAACTGAGCCACTTGCATAAGGAAGATGCGCTGGGCGAAAAGCAACGAAAAGAAAACAGCCGCCAGGTGCAGGCTCCGCACTTCGAGCGGTCGGTTGACAATCGCCTCGTTCTGACCGTGATTGTGATATAGCAAGAGCAAGCCCACGTTTTGCTGAACCAGATGCTGGATCGACCAGACCATATAAACGGACGCTGTCGCAGCAGGACATATGAATGATCCGAGTACTGTCAGCACTATAATCAGCGGCGGAGCAAGATAGTAAATCGCTCGCTTCGCCGGTGAACTTTTGTAGTATTCGAGATTCTTACGGTCGAAATAGTTGAGCCAGGTGATACCAACATGAAAATCACCCAGACCGAAGGCGTTGAGAAAGACAGCCGTCCAGAGTGCCGATTTAACCAGCAGGCTGGATTGCCCAATTATGAAAACCAGTGGCGCTAAAACGGCCGGCAGAAAAAAGGCCAAAAGGTCGATTCGCTGGCCGAACATCCACACAAATCTGGCCCGCGTTGAAGGGACAGCCGCTAACGCTAATGCTTCTTTGCTCATCGATCCCCGCGCCGGAAGCACACTCTTTCCAGCCAAATATTAATGTACCACGCACGATCGACAACCCTCGGCCCTCTGTAGGGGCGCTCCAGTGGAGCGCCCGATATGCCTGTACTCACACGGAGCTAAGCGACGCTCCGAATGCGATCCAATCGAGCATCTCCGGCGTAGGGGCTGGGCCATGCCCAGCCCGGGCGATGCCAATCTTCGCCCCTACCACAGAGATATGCTGGACAAGCAGGCAGAGTCCCATTCCAGGGCACAAGCGACTGCACTACAGGTTAGAGCGGAATGAACATCACTAGCGGAGCTAACCCAGGTGCTTGTGCAAAAAGGCGGTGCTTCTAGCGAATGCCAGCATGGCGGATTTACGGTCGTAAGACCCCCTCTGGTCGCAGTTAAAGCCGTGATCGGCTCCCCTGTAGACATAAATACTGACGAGCGGATTGCCTTCCACCGCTTTCCTGATTTTTTCGACTGCTGCCTGGGGTATGTGGCTGTCCTTTTCGCCAAAATGCATAATCAACGGCGAGGTAATTCCCTTGGCTTGATCGAGTATTTGATCGATTCCGCCCCCGTAGTAACTGACAGCCGCATCTACCCGACCATGCGCAGCCAGGCGATAGGCAAAGTTGCCGCCCATGCAGAAACCCACTGCACCGACCTTGCCATTGACGCCCGGCATTTGCCGCAAAATCGTCGCCACGTGAGCGAGATCGGAGACACCCAAACCGAAATCCAGCTTTTGGTAGAGTTCCATGCCTTTGGCCATGTCTTTGTCGCTGTAGCCCAATTGAATACCTTGTTCAATTCGCCAAAATAGATCCGGTGCGAGCACAACAAAGCCTTCACGCGCGTAAAGATCGGCGACATCGCGTATATGGTCGTTTACCCCAAAGATTTCCTGAATTAGTAAAAGCCCTGGACCGGAGCCACTTTCCGGTCGGCACAGAAAACCTGGAAATTCTTTTCCGTCGCCAGACTTTATTTTAATGTTCTCACCAGACATCCTGAAAACTCCATGTTTCAGTTACTCCATATAGAACATGGATGCTAGCACGTCAAAGCTGCAAACCACCATATAGGTATTTGCTAACTGAAAAGAGCGTCACTGGAGGATTGCCGCCGGCGTGCAATATCTCCTGTCTTGAGTCGAAAAATTATGGGCTTATAAACCATGGATGACTCTGGTCCCCCCTCATGAAGACAACCGCAAGCTCAGATATAATTATTAAATTAACAGCTGTGATTGCACTAGCAATGAAAAATGGGGTCCACGTGCTAGTTCTTCGCGGAACTATTGCCAAGAGGCTTTCTTGTTGCCTCCTCGTCATCCTGATTGTCCTCGGCGGCAGCCCTCCGGCTGCCGATAGCTACTACTTCCGAGGCTATTATTGTCCGACCGTGCTGATGTCGCCCATGCGCGCCGACGTTGTCTACACTCCCGTAGGCATGGGCATCGTCACATCCAAAGCCGGCTTTCGCATACACCCAGTGACTGGGCGAGGGGACTTTCACAGTGGCGTTGACCTGGCTGCCAATTTGAACGACCGCGTCTATGCCCTGCTCGATGGCATGGTCACCCGAGTGGGTTGGCGAGGAGCGCTGGGAGTAGCAGTTGAGATCTACCATCCTTACCCGAATGTCAGGACGATTTGCGGGCATTTGAACGCTTTTTCCGTCATGCCCGGGCAATGGGTACAGCGTGGTCGCGTGATTGGTTATGCTGGATCGACAGGAAGATCAACAGGTGTCCACGTTCACTACACGGTAATCCGCAACGATACCGAACAATACATTGAACCGCTTGCCTTTATCCGCCAGGTGCCGAAGTACGTTGCTGTGCTGAACAGTGCCATAACTAAAGAGGCCATTGCTATGAATATGCGCAAAGCCAAAGAGGCAAAGATTAGTTCGAAGGAGGTCGACTCTAAGACAGAAGATTTGCCTCTTTCCACTGGCGAGACCAAGCCACCCCCGGCAGAGTAAGTCAGCCTGAAGCGCATCAAATCCGGTGCCATTCGGAAGAAAGTCGCAGGTTAAATTTCAGGGTATAATTTCGCACAGATCTGGCCGGTTCCTTGTCCCTTGTTGAGCCTTTCTACGAAAGTCATTTCGATCAGATATGCCAAAGATCTTAATCCTGGAAGATGATAAGAGCCTCTCTGAAGTCCTCAGCGAAAGCCTTCAATCTGCCGGACACACAGTTGAAGTATCCAATGATGGTTCTGACGCGTCCACCAGGTTGCGCACCTACGAGTATGACCTGGTTGTCCTTGACTGGGATGTGCCAATCATGAGTGGCATCGAAGTTTTAAAACAGTTCAGATCAAGAGGCGGGAAGACGCCAATTCTTATGCTCACGGGCAAATCTAAAATCGATGAGAAAGAACTCGGCTTCGAATCAGGCGTTGACGACTATCTGACCAAACCTTTTGAACTGAGAGAATTCAAATCACGAATTAAAGCACTCTTGCGTCGGCCGGCGGACTTGAGTACCCAGACGTTGGTAATAGCAGACGTTGTTCTTGATCCAGCCTTATTCAAGGTCACCAAAGCGGGCAAGGAGATCCCTCTTTCAAAGAAAGAGTTTGCCATTCTCGAATTTCTTATGCGTCACCCCAAACAGGTATACAGCGCCGATGCGTTGCTGAGATGCGTATGGACTGCCGGGGAAGCGGTTGGCCAGGAGACAGTGAAGACTCATATCAAAAACTTGAGGGCAAAGCTTGATACCCCAGGCAAACCATCCCTTGTCACTACCGTTTTTGGCGTTGGTTATAAAGTCGACGTAGATCCCGAATAATATCTGGCTGGACAAAAAGTTTTCGCAAGCAAATGAATACTACCCAGCAGTCCCAAGACGTCGAGCGACCAGCGAAATCGTTTGACTATGCCCGCTTACGTTCCTGGTATTTGGCTCGACTCAGGCAGAGGATCATCAAGCACATTGAATCAGGACATCTGACGCCCTCTTCCTTGATTGCCGCTGATCGAAAAGCCGTCCAGAACCTCATTCTAAGTGGAATACTTTCCGATGCCAAGCCAGACTTCCGGCGCAGGCTTGTATTTCTTTCGCAGTTTCCAATAGAGTGGTTTCTCGTCGCGCTGCCGATCTTGGGCCAACTGGCCTTAGTGGCAATCATCTTTTTCACTAGAAACGGCGGCGGCTCAACCTTATTCGCCTGGGCTTCCGTTCTGACTGGAAGCGTCGCTGCCTTGCTGTTGGTCGCCATATACAGGTACACAGTCCGGCGCAGGCTTAAATCCTTCGGAGAGGAGTTGGCAATGCTCGCCGGAATCAAGCCGCAAGTGCACAGAAACATTGACGAAATTGCGTTTTTGGAACGAGCCTGTTGTGCTCTTGCCGAATGTCTATCCGAGGCAGTTGAACGGGAATTCGCCATAGCTGACTATGCCCTTGAATTTATCAGCGCCGTGGATGACTTGGGAAATTTCGCGGCTTTCAGTCCGTCCTTCGCTGAATTCATGGGCTACGGGCCGCACCAACTAATCGACAAACCATTCACCGACTTTGTTGCACCAGAGGACGTGGATCGTACAAGGACTTTTCTGAAGGCCGTTCGTACTGCTCAGACCACGGTTCCCTTCGAAAATCGACTGAGGTTGAAGGACGGCGGCATTGCTGATGTTCTATGGTCGACGGAATGGTCCGACAAGGAGTCGATTCTATTTTGCGTCGGCCGGGATATTACGGATCAAAAGCGCCTGGAGCGCGTCAAACAGGAATTCGTTTCCATGGTAGAACACGATTTGAGAACGCCGCTTCTCTCCCTGTCAGCGACGCTTGAGCTACTGTCAGATGATGCTTATGGAGGGCTTTCCGAAAAGGGCAAAGCTCTTTTAGTCGGCGCATCAGAGAGTAACGCCCGTCTTTTGCGCCTGGTCAATCAGCTACTTGATCTGGCAAGCATCGAAGCAGGCAAACTTCCCGTCTGCAAAGAATCAACACCCCTAGCACCCGTCTTCCGGTCTGCGATCACTGCTGTCGCTGCCTTCGCCAATCAGCACAAGGTAGAAATAGTCGCCGAAGAGACAGAATTAGCAGCCCTGATCGAGCGGGATCGACTTACGCAAGTGCTTGTTAATCTGTTATCCAACGCCATCAAGTTTTCACCATCCGGTGGCAAGATTTCGCTTACTTCAGCCAAGGAAAAAAAACACATTCTGGTTAAAATCACCGACCAAGGCCAGGGCATCCCGGCAAAATTCCATGATTTGATCTTCGAACGCTTCAAGCAAGTACCTGACGACGAGAAGAAAGAGGGTAGCGGCTTAGGCCTTTCGATCTGCAAGGCAATCATCGAAGGCTATCACGGCACCATCGGCGTCGAGAGCGAACCCGGTAGCGGCAGCACCTTCTGGTTTACCTTGCCGACTGCCAGCAAGTAGCTTTTTCTTTATAAATGCGCCCATCCTTAAGAAAGAACGATGGAGGGCCAACTGCCGATAGCCATGTCCTAGGATGTCACTTAAGACCCGATAATGATTAGTCGCTAATTTTCGATCGGCCGCCGCGGCGGTGCTGGTTCGGGTCTAGTCTTGGCTTCAATGCGTACTTTTAAACTTTAAGCTAAAAGAAAAAACCAGATTCAGGACAGGATCTTGGTTCGTCTTTCCGTCAGAGTTTCTCTCCGGATTCATGGCAAAAGGCAATCGCTTCGGCGCTGGACGGAATTGGCAATCAATTACCGAAAGTCTCTGCTCACTAGTTCTTTACCAGTCCTCATTATCCTTCTATTAGGAAAAGGTGTGGTGGCAATGCGCGTTCTTATATTAAAGATGGAAGCAGAAGCCGAGCGAATCAAGACTGGACTCGGTAACTTCGGTCATAACTTTCTCTTCGCACCGTCGCTTGAGGCAGCTCATCGTGTGTTGAAGGAGAACGATGTTGATTTGATCATCGCTCCTTCTAACTTTTGCGATCATAAATCCCTCTCTATCGGCCATGTTGGTAGCATTCCGCTATTACAAGTCCCGGTACTCAACAGCACCGCTATCAACGAGCAAACGAGCTTGGCTCGTTCCTAGCCGTGCTTTGATCGCAGTTTCATTGGCGAAATGCATCTAACGAAGCAGCATGAGAGCCTGGTAGAGCAGAAACAGAACAGCGGAAATGACGTTGCCAACCGTTGAGATGCGTGCCAGCAACTTGATTGTCTGCCTGTAACTCGGCAACCTTCTCAGAAAAATTCGTATGCCTTGTCTGCCCGATTGAATCCTTTCCAGATCGCTGAGCAGCGAATCCATGCTCTGATAACGCTCGCTTTTTTCTTTAGCCAGAGCTTTCGCTACGACAACCTCCAGACCCCGAGGAAATTTCAGATCCGATCGCAGATCAGTAATCAACGGCGGAACGAGGTTGAGGTGTTTGTACATACTTTGCACGGCGCTTTGTCCTTCGAAAGGCTCTTTACCTGTTAGGGTTGCATACATAACACAGCCAAAAGAGTAGATGTCCGCACTGGGCTCAAGTCTTTCGCCCCGGCATTGTTCCGGGCTCATATATGGGGGACTGCCTAGCGTATCTCCGGTTTGCGTCAGCTTTTGCCCGCTGACGCTTACTAAGCCGAAATCCAGGACCTTCACCTCACTATTAGCAGAGGTAAGCATAATATTTCTCAAGGTCAGATCCCTGTGTATGAAGCCTTTGCTATGGGCGTATGACATGGCCTGACACACTTTCGAGAAGGTATTCATAGCCGTCGTTATCGAGGGACACCCGGACTCGTCAATGATTTGACTGAGCGTACGGCCATCGATGTATTCCATGACAATGAAAGGCTGCGGTAAAATGCCGTGATCCAAGACGCTGACGAGGTTCGCATGCACGAGGGCATTGCTGGCTTTCGCTTCGTTTTGAAAGTGGCTGATATGGAGAGGATCACCAACAAGCTCTGCATCAAGAACTTTCACAGCCACTGTCTGGTCAAGGTCGAGATGCTTTGCTTTGTACACCCGGCTCCAGCCACCGGCACCGATTATGGATTGAATCTCGTATTTGCCATCGAGCACAAGCCCCAAAAAAGGATCCTCCACCACAGAAACAAGCAGAGAGCCGTCAGAAGGGCAGGATGCTAGCTCGTAACCAACTGGAAACTCTTGAGCACATACCAGACAGCGCTTCGAGCTAATTCTTCTTTTAAGTTCGTGGGATTGCATCTCGGTTCCGGCAACGCTTCGGCAGCTATATACCCTCTGGCTGTCTTGCTGTCAATGATTGCCTTTTGCCCGCCGCTCAAGGCACTTCACCGGAAATTTACGTCTACCTTCTAAAAATAGGGAGTGTTCTTACTAACAACACCGTTCTTCAAAGGGTATAACTGGCCTGCCGGTACCTGGAGAAATGGGCGGTACGCGACGTTGAGATGTCCAGAGTGATCATTCCATGGAAACATTTGAGCTCAAGCAGGCTCTCCTAAAACAGCGTTGCCTCACCTGTAATCAGGACTTCCAACCATCTGATAATCTCAAAGCCTGTCCGGCCGACGGCACGATGCTCTCTCCTGTCTTCGATGATCCTTTCATCGGCACACTCATTGACGGAAAATACGAGATCCTCGAGCGCATCGCTAGCGGCGCTAAAGCAAGAATCTATAAGGCTAAGCATCTTCATCTCGACAAATTTATTGCCCTCAAAGTTCTCCAGGTCGGCATCTCTGTCACCCAGTCCCAGGTGGCTCGCTTCCAGAAAGAAGCGCAAGTGGCCATCAAACTTATCCACCCTAATATCGTCCGTGTCTATGACTACGGCACGACCCCGCAGCCCTACATCGCCATGGAATACGTCGAGGGCAAACCTCTCGCTGCCCTCATTAAAGAGTCAGGGCCCCTGCCGCCAAAGCGCGCTCTCCCTCTCTTTCTCGACGTCGCCAACGCCATGTCCACCGCTCATGCCGCCGGTCTTGTTCACAGAGATCTCAAACCAAGCAATGTCATAATCGATTCTCAATCAGGCCAGGCAAAGGTTCTGGATTTTGGCCTGGTTAAAGACTTCGTTGACGATGCCCACTATACGAAAACCGGCGACATCGTTGGCAGTCCAAGCTATATGAGTCCCGAGCAGTGGAAGGGCCTGCCCATCGATGGGCGTTCCGATATTTATTCCTTCGGTTGCCTCATGTACGAAGTGCTCACGGGCATTACCCCTTTCGCTGCCACCAATCCTGTGGAATGCATGTTCAAGCACCTGGAGAAAAAACCTGCAAAGCTAGGTACAACTCGTCGGAACGTCAAGTTTCCCAAGGGCCTGGAAGTCGTCGTAGACAACTGTTTGGTTAAGGACAGAAACCAACGCTATCAAACATTCGCCGATGTGTCACGCGATCTGGTCGCTATACAGTCAAACAAGGGAAATCAGGTAAAAGCTTTTCGCCAGTCAAATAAATTGGCGCTGATGGTAGTCGGTTGGTTTGGATTCCAAATTTTGTTGGTATCGCTTTGCGCTTTCGCTTTCGTTTATCAATCTTGGAACACACCCCAATGGCAAAAGTACCTTGACCAGGGTATATCCACCCAAGTTAATCGTCAGGACACTGCGGGGTCGATACCCTTGTTGCTTGAGGCCGAACGTGGGGCTGAAAGCGCGCACGCTCAGCGCCGGACTTTCGAAGACATCTACACGTATCTGGGCCAAGGTTATTTGCACACTGAGGAGCCTAAGAAAGCAGAAGACTACCTCAGGCGTGCGCTCGCCATAAATATGCAGCACGAAGAGGACGTGCCCCGATCATTTGTTCACGAGCTGTTGTCCGAGAACTACATAAAGATTGAGGATTACGAGCAGGCATTGCAAGAAGGCAAGACAGCGCTGGCCATTGCCCAGCGTAGGAGCTACAATTGGCAACGACATAGCTCGTGCTACTTCTGCATCGGCCGTGCCTTGTCAGGTCTTGGGCGATACGCCGAAGCGCTTGACTCATACCAGAATGCAAAGGCTGTCTTGCAGAAGACGTCAGTAGGCGGCAATCCAATTCTCAGCAGCACAATCAAGTTCGTAAATGAGATCAACAGGCAGCTCGCCAAGCCCCGTAGCCAGAGCGTTCTGGGCGGAGGTTCATCTAGTGAAGAGGAGCCCGACCCTGAGCTCGTAAATATCGAGTGGAACATCGGCGATTGTAATCATCAATTGCACCGCGACCCAGATGCACTGGACGCTTATGGCCGGGCTTTGAGGCTTGCCTACCTGTGCAAACAAAAGTGCTTCGCTGATATAAACAATGAATTCACTGCCCTCCTACCTTCTGGCTACACCTTTGAAGAAGCTGACAAAATCGCTTCGAGGCAAAATTGGCCGCCCGATCTGACTGCTTTTTTCAAAGCGAATTTGACGGTAAAGCAAAAAAATTACAAGCGGGCTTTTAGCGAGTGCGACAAGATTTTGCACGACAAATCAAGCTCTGAGTACCTCCGCACCTGCGCTTATGTTTGGAAAGGATATTGCTACAACTGCTTGGATAAGCCCGCCGAAGCACTCGACAGTTATAGAAAGGCGCTGTTGCTTAACAAGGACTACGCTTCGTTGCATCAATTGATGGCCGGTTGCCTATTCCATTTAAAGCGCTTCGACGAATCTGTACAGGAATGGAATGAGGCCCTTCGCGCTGATCCAAATGATCATTCACTTCTCCTCTATAGAGGCATCACGCTCTGCGCCAGCGGCAAACTCAAACAGGCAGCCGAGGACCTAGACAACTTTCTCAAGCTGGACAACTATCAAAGTAAGGATTGCCCCGAAGCGCTGATCTTGCTCTATGAGGTTCGTCGATTAGATCACAACGAACGCGCCGCAGCGGACGTACTGACTCTCTGCAGGCAGCGGCTTAAAAAACCCAAGGACTCGTCCGATTCATTGGTCAACTATGCACTTAGACGAATTACCGCCGGCCAGTTGATCAAATCCGTCGGTAGAGACATAGGAAAGCTCACCGATGCCCATACCTATATAGGCCTAGACTTCCTGGCCAGTGGAAAATCTGACCAGGCCAGAAAATACCTTCAATGGGTCGCTGACAATGGATACCGCTATTCTATGGAGTATCAGCTGGCCACTGCTTTCCTTGAACGCATGAACAGATCAACGAGGGTCGAGTAGGCATTCATGGAAACATTCGAGCTCAAGCAGGCTCTCCTTAAACAGCGTTGTCTTACCTGTAATCAGGACTTCGAACCATCTGATAATCTCAAAACTTGCCCAGTCGATGGCACCATGCTCTCTCCTGTCTTCGACGACCCTTTCATCGGCACACTGATTGATGGAAAGTATGAGATCATCGAGCGCATCGCTACCGGTACTAAAGCAAAAATCTATAAAGCTAAGCATCTTCATCTCGACAAATTTATTGCCCTCAAAGTCCTCCAGGTTGGCATTTCTGTCACCCAGTCTCAGGTGGCTCGTTTCCAGAAAGAAGCGCAGGTTGCCGTTAAATTGATCCACCCCAATATCGTCCGCGTCTATGACTACGGCACCCATCCGCAACCATACATCGCCATGGAGTATGTTGACGGCAAAAGTCTTGCCGCTCTAATTAAAGAGTCAGGGCCACTTCCGCCACAGTGCGCCCTCCCCATTTTTCTTGACGTCGCCAGTGGCATGTGCGCTGCCCACACCGCCGGTCTTGTTCACAGAGATCTCAAACCCAGCAACGTCATCATCGATTCTCAATCAGGCCAGGGGAAAGTTCTCGACTTCGGCCTGGTGAAAGACTTTGTCGACGATGCCCACTATACCAAAACCGGTGACATCGTTGGCAGTCCGAGTTACATGAGTCCCGAACAGTGGAAGGGCCAGTCCCTGGATGGACGTTCCGATATCTATTCCTGCGGTTGCCTCATGTACGAAACCCTCACGGGAATCACTCCCTTCGCCGCTGCTAACCCTATGGAATGCATGTTCAAGCATCTGGAAAGCCAACCCCCCAAGCTCAGCAAAGCTCGAC
>PSRH01000257.1 GCA_003175915.1 Candidatus Melainabacteria bacterium
CAGGATAATCCTGTCACTTTTGCTTTTTTCACTATGAGTGAAAAAGCCACCGTCACCCCGGAAGTATACGAGCCAGGAGCCACTCCTTAAGCAATGATCAATCCGAAAAGGACAGTCAGCACAAAGGGGTCGATTCTGCCCTTCGCAGCGTTTGCCCTGGTTTTGATTGCCGCCTTTGTTTCCTTTTCCTTCGACATAATGCGCAACGTGTATGCCGTTCGCAAATTAGACTATGCCGCCGAATCAGCCGCTCTCTATGCCTACTCTAATGCCACCGCTGCCGATGGCAGCTATTCCCGCGCTGCCGCACAAACCAATATGACCAATGCCCTTCTCAGCAATGGCGTCGCTCCTATCAATACCGCTCCAGCCGGACCGAATAACTGGAGCGATCCGTTCGAAAGCCCGGTCACTTTCGCTGCTCAAGACATAGTTTTCAACTCCAATCCAAGTGACCAGAGCGAACTTCTACTGCGAGTCACTGCCCGCCGGGATGGTGCTGACGCGCTCAATATGTTCTTTCTTCCGGCAACCTATTTGGGCAAACTCATGCAAGGACAAAACGCCCCTCAAGATGCCTACGTCGCTCGCCCGACCCGCACGGAAGAAATCATCGGACAGCCAGCTTCTCGCATCGGCCCCGGCGCGCCAGGCAATGCGGGACAGAATGGCTCTTCCCCGTTCATCGGGGCGGCTGTTTTTCCGCTGGCGATAAGCAATACCCAGTTTAGCTTGGCGGCCATACCGTCCGAAACTCGCAGCAATTACATAATCGATTTGCCAACTGCCGCCAGTGTTCCTTCCTCGCCTGCAGCAGCGGGGCACTTGCGCGGATATTTCGTCAATCTGGCCACTAAGCAAGGCAGCTCACTGTATTACGATAATGCCTTTGGCAGCGGGGATGTTACCAATTTACTGCAGTTACTGTCCTATTTCTCCTCTCCTAACAGCGCCACCTCATTGCCTCCGGCGCTGGTGGAACGGGGCAGTCTTATAGGCACTTTCGACCCGGCAGGGGTCAATTTCCAGTCTCGCCTCTCAGCCCTGGTGAGCGCTTTACAGCAGCTCCCGCTGGGTCATTTTTATATTTTGCCAGTGCTCGCCGGTGACTCCACATTTAGTGGCAGGATGCCTGTCGTCGGTTTCGCCCGCATGCAACTCGTCCAGGTAACCAGCCCCAGCAATGGTCAATTGCAGCTCATATTCGCTATTGGTGAATCGGTACCCGTAAGAAACGCTGTTGCCTCAGAAGGCTACGCTATGATCCCGCAAATGCAAGCGGGTAATTTTTTACCTGCGGCTGTTTCTCCCTTTACTGCCCGGCCATTCGACCCTATCAATAATTCCGTGGCCGCCAGACCGCGCGGTGTCGCTCTTGCCCCATCACTCTCGCCCCGGCGCCTCAATTGACGAGACTCTTGGCTACCAGCTTACGTAGTTCTACACTTATGACCTCACAAATTTCCCATTTTTCCCTTCTACCCTTGAAAACAGCCGCCTAGGCAGCAATATCACTGCGCCGCGGGCAGATTGCACTAGAATAAAAACGCCGTCTCACCAACCAGAGCCAACACTATGAAGACTCAAGTCGATTTTCGAAGCTACATCGAGGCAGGCTCAAAAGCCTACACCGAAGGTCAATATACCGAAGGTGGCAAGATCTTCCTCAATGCCTTAAAAGAAGCGAAGCGTGTGCGCCTGCAAGATTCGAGACTGACGGTAATTCTCTACAACCTTGCTCACTTTTACTTTCAACAAAAGCGTTATCGTAAGGCCGAGGCCCTCTTGGAACGAGCTCTCGGTCATTGCGAAGGACTGTTCGGCCGGAACTGCGATCACGTAAGCCGCATCCTTAACCGCATTGCCGATGTGCACATGATCGAGCAAAGGTACTCAAGAGCGGAAGCACTCTACAAGCGTAGTTTGCAGATAGATAGGCGCCTCTTAGCGGCCGATGATCCGCAAGTAGCAAAGCAGCTCTTGAAGCTTGCCTGGCTCAATTGCATCCAGAGCAATTTCGACGAGGCCCACGAAAATCTCAAAGAAGCCCTGGAAATCAAAGTTCAGAACGTTCGCGCTCAGAAGAAGTTCGCCAAAGCACCGGCCGTTGAGCAAACCCCAGTGGATGACCTGGGTGATGACGATTTCAACGATCCGCTTGAAGATGAAGGCGAAAGCGGCGACCTGGCTTATCCGTCATCGAATTTCACGCTGGTTACCTAAATCGCGACTAAATGAGCTTGATTTGGGCGACTGAGTTGGCCGCCTAGGTCTTTCTCACGCTTTTCACAGCAAATAATAATGTGGCTGCCAAAGGCAGACGAGCGAACTGGTCTTGCCCCGGGTAAATAGAGATCAAGCTAAAGTGCTAGGCTTACTCTGGAGCGGGAAGCGGGTCACTCATCTTGACCTTAGGAAGTGGCAATACAGGCAGATACGTCGCCTATGGGATGGCGGCGTTGTTTTGCATTCTTTTGGTGACCGGAATTTCTTTCTATGTAGTTGTTCAGAACGCCGAGAAGGACTTCAATGCCCTCTATGCCAAGGGAAACGATTGCTTCAGTCAACGTGATTTCAAACAGGCGGTCAGCTACTACAAAGACGCCCTGGCTAGATTAGGCAATGGGCGAGACAAAGCGAATCTGAGAGGCCTGGCGCTGATCGACTTATCGAAAGCATATCTAGAGATGGATCAAACCGAAGATGCGGCCAAGACTTGTTCTCAGGCCCTCCTGCTTATGAGGCAGTCCTACAATCTAGAAGGCGCTGATTACGAAAAGCGTGACGGTCTTGTCGTTGCCAGAGCTTCATTGCTTCTCGGACGTATCTATCGCAAACAAGAGAAATATCGAGAGTCCGAAGGTGCTTACAGATATGCCTTACGCCTGGAGGAGGACTGCCTCGGTCCCCTCTATCTGAAAGACGAAATCATCCAGAATTATGCCGAGTTGCTCAGGCATCTGCACCGCGATGTGGAAGCGTCTCGCCTGACGCGCAGTGATAACGAATCATATTTCAACGTCTACGAACAGACTTACATCGCTAATCACTTGATCGAAAAGGGCAGACTTAAAGACGGCGCGGCCTTGCTCAAGGAAACCGCCAAATTTGCCGTCGATAATAACCTGGTCACCAAAGAATCAATTACTTGTTTGTGCACACTGGCAGACATCTCCATCAGACTGCGAGAATTCGACGACGCAATTAAAGCTTCCGACGATGCCTTGCAGATGCTCAAGAAATCGGGACTGCACTCGCCACAGGGCATGGTCAGAGTCTACACGCTCGGCGCCCAGGCACTCATGCAAAAGGGACAGTTCGACAAGGCGAATGAATATCTCACCGATGCCCTGACGATTTGCCGCGAATCTCCTGAGTCCAAAACCTGGCCATGGGAGGAGGGCAAAGTCTTGCACCTCCTTGGAAATCTGCGAGCCAGCCAGGCGAACTATAAAGAAGCAAAGGATTACTATAACCAGTCAATTGCTAGTTTCACCAAACATGGTATCAGCCCCCAAGCAATCGCGGTCGTCAGAAAAGAGATGCAACGGATGAAGGCAGATAGGCGATGACTTAGGTTACTCTGACTTGCATACCATTGACATTGGTTGTGAATTCATTGCGGTTAGGCGGATACTGAAGGTTATTCACATATTGCGCTTCCGCATATTGGATGTTCGCACACTGTTGAGCATCACGGACTCTCTCGATAGCAACTAGTGTGTTGAGGAACTGGTCTTCGACTTGCAAGACATCGACACTATTGAACATCTTCTGATCTGGGGCACCAAGGTATTGATTGACTGCATTGACAGCACCTGGCAGTTCATGCGCTCTCAACGAAGCAATTGCTGGCAACGAAGCAATTGCAATATTTTGTGCATTAAGCGGAACCCCGCTTTGAACAAGCTTGGTGACAAACTCTCTTCGCGGCACGACATGTTCGCCGCCCACAACCACACCATAAACTTGCTCGACAAGACCTATGTCTCCAGCACCGATTTGATTAACTGAATAGCCGCAGTTGTTAACCATATAAGTCATTGTCTGAACATTATTAGCTAGATTTGCCGGTGTCGAGAATTCTGCTGCCCGCGCAATCATGGCGCCTGCTTCAGGTTGAGCCAGGCGAGCAGCAGGTAAATTGACTACGCTCTGTATCATGGCTTGTGTTGCATCGTTACCAACCGCGTTAACAGCAGCAACAACATTCAAGAGGTGTTGTCCGGTTGCTCCACCGGTACCCCCGTTCCGCTGTATGGTCAGGATCGTCCTCACATCATCAGCTGGCAAGCTTTGCAGTTCTTGATTCAATCTGGCAGCATCCACTGGTCCACCGGTTGGGTCAATTCGTGCCGCTGCCACCGCTTGTAACGTACCAATCGAGGCAGCTACTGTCCTGAAGTCATGACGGGCTACTTCTGCATTGGCTAAGACGTTGACGATTTCCGTTGTTACGGCAGTGCCCGCATTCATCGACTGGAACTGGATTACTCTTTCAACGATTTGTTTAGTTGGTGCAACACCGGCTGGAGCCACATAACGATCGATTACTTCAAATTGGGTATCGGTCATGCCACCAGTCCAACCGCCTGCGTGCAGGTAGTTCACCCGCGCGGTGACATTGCCCAATCGGCCAGCATCGAAATTATGAGTGCCTGGATCTACCAACGCGTCTCCTACAAGGCGTACTGCCTGTCCATGATCTCGCAATCCCAAATCGCTAACAACGCGTCCAACCGTCGAGACGTAATCTGTCAGAGTAACGCCGTTCAATCCCATCACAGCATTTCCGCCGTTCTCGGCAACCGCAACGATGACGCGGCGGATATCCGGAGACATACCTTGTAGATTGTCATCCACTCTGCCCTGGCCTTGTTCATACATGGCTTGTGCCCAGCCTCCCGCCAGCGTTACGGCGCGCTGATAGGTCGGTCCACTTAGTGCGCCAAAGTCTCTGTGTCCTGATAAGACAGCAGCGTTATGAACGAATACGTCGCGATCAGGTCCGGTCAATCCACCTGCATCAGCAGCAGCATTGGCAAGCACAATACCGTGAATTGAATCTCTGCGGGAAATGACCGAAGCGGCGTTGGTGCCAACGGGCACCACATCTAAAACTGCTCCATAAGCGGACGATGTAACTTGTCCCACAGTCACACCGGCTGCACCGGCAATACTGGCTAAGTGGCTGATGTGATCCGGCGTATAATTCGGCAATATAACAGCTCCATGTTTGGCGGCAGCCATGAAGTCTGCATCGTTAAGCTGAGCGTCGGTAAAATTAGCAGCGGCATTAAGGACATTTGGATCATCCCAGGTGCTTCTCACAAAGCCACCGCCAACAACTCTCTGCAATCCCACCCCGGCTGTATGAGCATTGATATTGCCACCGCCATCTAGCGCAACCCCTACCACTCTGCTTATGCGACCAGCCATATCTCCCACGCGGCCATAGCCACCCGACTGCAGCGCCACGGCCTCATTGACTATCTCAGGTCCATAGGCGATACCGGGAGCCTCTCTCGCCAGAGTCGCGTAACCATGCACGGTGCTTCCTGGTAGACCTCTGATTTGTGTCGCCACGTAGCCGTTAGCATCATGTCCGCCGGTGCGCAGGGCCTCTACCATTGGATCGGCATCGTAAGCATCCACCATCGAGGCAACCGCAAAACCAGCCTGCGCAGCGTTCGAACCATTTAACTCAGCCCGGCTGGCAGCGGCGACAGTCATCTCGTTGATCCCTCGGCCAGAGGCAATGACTCGCTGGCAAACGCGCTTGCTTCCCTGGGTTCCGGCGCCTCCGGCGGCTACGACCTGTCTTGCCACTCCCATGTTATAAGCGTTGATGTCACCGGCCGCCCAGCCACCGACATCAGGATTAGCATCGAGCATTGTCTCAGCAAGCTGAGCATCCGCGTCAGATATGTTGTTGAATCCTGTAACTTGTGCTGCCCTGAGTGCACCGAAAATTCTTTGTGGCGTCAGGTTGTTATGCCCAGCTGCATCATTAATTGCTAGATTATACACATGGCCAGCAAACCCCTCAGCACCAAGAGCGGCTGGCGGCACGCGCTGTTCTTTCATGCAAGCGACGGCTCGAGCAGCGGTTTCTATGGAATTCGCTAAAGTGGCGCCGCCGCCTATTGGCCCCGGTGTGCGGTGGGCCACAGCAGCAGGCGTAGCCATCATACCTCTGATGGCACCGAATGCGGCATCGTGACGAATGCCCTGCGTGCGAGCGAGATTATCAGTTTGGTTGACATAGGCTTCCCACTCTTCACAGGTGAGTGCTTCCGCTTCACCAGTGCCAAGCAAGCCAACACCCACAGCAGCAGCAGCCCTTTGTCGATCTGGAGTGCTGCTGGCAATAGCCCGTCCAAGTGCAGCGGTGTAGCCGGGCGTCCCGTGTGCGTGTCCCTGCGCTTCAACGCCGCGTCTGAGGCTGTTTTCCATGGCATTGTAAGCGGCACCAAGCGCCTGACCTCTGAGTTTTGATCCATCTGGGCTGGCAGCATAGGCTGC
>PSRH01000025.1 GCA_003175915.1 Candidatus Melainabacteria bacterium
AAGGTCGCACCGAACAAGTGAGAGACTTCAAAATGATGGTGCGCGCTCTTCACGCTGCCGGCATAGAAGTAATTCTCGACGTAGTCTATAACCATACCGCCGAGGGCAATCACCTCGGTCCAACCCTTTCTTTCAGAGGAGTGGACAATCTTGCCTACTATCGCACCAACCCAAAAGACCCTCGTTTTTATGTTGATTACACAGGCTGCGGCAACACCTTGAATATGATGCATCCGCGGGTGTTGCAGTTGATTATGGACAGTTTGCGCTACTGGATATTGGAAATGCGCGTCGATGGCTTTCGCTTCGACCTGGCCAGCGCTCTGGCAAGAGAGTTGTTTGACGTTGACAAACTTTCCGGCTTTTTTGATATCGTCCAACAAGACCCCGTCATTTCGAAGGTGAAACTAATCGCGGAACCTTGGGATCTGGGGGCGGGAGGCTATCAGGTCGGTAATTTCCCGGTACTCTGGACAGAGTGGAACGGGAAGTTCAGGGATGCAGTGCGCAAATTCTGGCGCGGTGATTCCGGATTGGCCGGTGAAATGGCCACACGCTGTTCCGGCAGCAGCGACCTCTACGAACACACTGGCAGAAGCCCGCATGCCAGTATCAACTTTGTCACCAGTCATGATGGCTTCACTCTGGCCGATCTTGTTAGCTACAACGAAAAACATAACGAAGCCAATCTCGAAAATAACAAGGACGGTGACGATAACAACAATAGTTGGAATTGCGGCGTGGAAGGTCCTACTGAAGACAAGAAAATAATGTCCCTGCGGGCTCAACAAAAACGTAATTTCATGGCTACTCTCCTGTTATCCCAGGGTGTACCAATGATCAGTGGCGGTGATGAATTGGGGAGAACGCAATCAGGTAACAACAATTGCTATTGCCATGACAGTGAACTCAGCTGGTATCACTGGGACCTGGACGAAAGCAAAAAGGAGTTCCTCGCCTTTGTCCAAAAGCTAGCGGTGATCCGGACCAGCCAGCCCGTGCTTCAACGTCGGAAATTTTTCGAAGGTAGACTTCTTGACCCTGAACTTGGCAGCAAGGATGTTCTCTGGCTTGACCATACCGGCAAAGAAATAAGTGTAAGCCAGTGGGAAGATCCCGAAATGAAAACATTTGGCGTATTGCTGGATGGCAACAGCATCACTGAAGTAGACGAGCATGGCGATCCCGTTCTTGCCAATTCGTTGTTCATGGTCTGGAATGCTGACTCGGAAGATGTTGCCTTCATCCTGCCACCAGAACAGATGGCCAAACGCGGAAAGAAACTAACTTCTGCAAAGGATCTCGCCTGGAAGCTTCTTATTGATACATCTGAGTCAATGCGAGAAAGCTGCTGGGAGTTTGCCTCCTCTTTTCCAGTGAAAGCTCGAAGCGTAGTTTTATTTGAATTGGCGGAGAAAGACTAGGCGATCATGCAACCAGCCCTTGAGAAACATCTAAAAGAACTGAAAAATTGCCAGCTTTGCCCCAATGTTGTCGGGCCCGTCGTTACGCACGGTCCAGTGATCAGCAAGGTCTATCTTATCGGTCAGGCGCCTGGACCACGCGAAGGCAGTTTCGGCCGACCTTTTGCCTGGACAGCCGGTAAGACTCTGTTCAGATGGTTTGGCACCATCGGTTTAAACGAGGAAGAATTTCGCTCACGCGTTTATATGGCAGCAGTATGTCGTTGTTTTCCAGGCAAAGCCAAAGGTGGTGGTGACAGAGTACCGACTGCAGAAGAAATTGAGACTTGCTCAGATTGGATGGAAAGTGAGGTGAAGCTACTGAAACCAAAGCTTGTCATTCCAGTCGGACGATTGGCGATCGAACAAATACTTGGACCAGCTCCTTTAACGGAGACAATTGGCAGACAGTTTGAAAGAATGATTTTTGGCCATCAGTGCCAGATCATCCCCTTGCCGCATCCCTCCGGGGCTTCGACCTGGTTTAAGAGAGAACCAGGCAAATCATTGCTATTGAAAGCCTTGCAAATCATACACGACCATCCAGCCTGGCAAAGCCTTCTTTAGCAGAGCGGAAACTGCACTTTTATCTTCTCAGGGAGAGCCCTTTACTTTAGCCCAAAAATAACCCTCGACGAATGAATGTTGATCGTCAGGAAGGCGAATGATTATGTAACCCGGCAACATTCCATTCTTGATCCTTCCGAAGCTGAGCTTTGTAGCACAGAATACTCCGTCATAGCCTTGACCAGTTTGATTATTATTACCCTTCTTTGATTCTGCTGTCACGCCCATCAACAAGCCTTTCTTTTCACCAGGTTCCTGCTTACGGCCACTGAGATGAAGCATAGCGCCGCTGGCGCTCTGGTATACAGGATCAATCATCGAGATAGAAAGATTTTGGAGACTTTGCGTTGGTTGGCTTAGTCCCATTAATAAGCTCAATGACGAAGAAAAACTATCCTGCCCATTATAGAAGGAGAGTGTACTTGCCTGTCGAACATTACCTATCTCAACAGATTTCACCTCGAACGGAGCACCTAATAGCATTCCATGAGCCGGCTTCTGCGAAAACGATTTGGTCGCCATCTCTTGAAACCATTGTTCATTTTTGGACAGCCAGGCATCCTTAGCAAGTGATGGCAGCGTAGCGCAACAGATAACTGATGCCATTAGAGCAGACTTAGTCAAGCGCTCCTTGATGCGCTGCCGAGTGTCGCTTGGTTCGAACTTGCCCTCCGACATTAATCTTGTAGATAACAACGATATGCTCCTCTAACAGAATCAATCTAAATCCTCTTATACTGTCACCTTAGACACGATGCAAGGTAACAAATGACAGGTGTTCTGCTTTTAATCCTGATTCTCTCCGGTTTAATTATCGGTCATGAGTTAACTCATTATTTCGTCGCGCGCCTATTTGGTTTTCAAACACCGGTGTTCGGTCTGGGACTACCAGTTGGACCTTATTTGGAAATTGGTAGAAAATGGGATACGCAATTTCGCGTTCATCCATTGCTCCTGGGTGCCTACGTTACCATTCCCGAGCTAGATCCTGTCGACCCGGGAGATTCGTCAAATTCACTGTCCAAGCCATTCACCAATTTTCCCGTCTGGCAGCGGCTCATTGTTGTACTTGCTGGAATTGGTTTCTACCTGGCATGCGCCTGGGTTGCCTTATTCTTTTCTCTCGGTGTGGCGGGAGCACCCAACACCAGAATAGTTGTACACAGTCTCTCCCCGCAAATCCCAATTGCCGCCAACGCCGGTATCAAACCTGGTGACTCCATCATAGCTCTTGATTCGCTCAAGGTTTCCACTATCGACGATGTTTTATCCTACCTTCACGCACATCCATCCACTTCAATAACGATTCACTTGCTCAGGCAAGATCAACCTATTGCCGTTTCAATCACGCCCGACGCCTCCGGTAAGGTAGGTATGTCCATAGATAGAGAAAACACGTCCGGCTATACGAGAGTCGCTCCACTTGACGCATTGTCCCAGGCCTCGCAGCAATGCTGTACCTTGACCGCTGGTATTTTTACTGCGACTGGAATGGGCCTGGTCAATATGCTGCATCCACAAACAGAAAAAGAGAGTCAGATCAAGCTAAAGAACATCGTCGCCATTATCTACATGGGTGCCGCTACCTACGCTCAAGATTGGCGCCTTCTGCCATGGTTCGTAGCCATGCTTTGCATCGACTTGGCAATCGTCAATATCTTTCCTTGGCCAGGGTTTGATGGTAGTCATTTGTTGGCAATACTGACCAACACGGCACGCGGCAAGCCGCTGAATCGGACGCCGATCTTTCATTGGCTGTTCGTCGGACTGGTCGTAACTACGCTGCTCTTCGCCGGAGTACCTTTGTGCTTTCTAAGAGGACGTCAACAAGCATCTCGGTAAGCTATTGCCAATTATAGGGCTCACCCGGTGGCTCTCTCCGCTCTTTCGGGATGAACTGCGCCAGTATCCATCCTGAAACAAAACCTCCAACGTGCGCCCAGAAAGCAACCCCGCCCACATCACTCGTGGTGGCAGCAAGCGATGACACACCAGGTATAAGCTGCATAACAAACCAGAGGCCCAAGAAAAAGATGGCAGGCACTTCGGTGGTTCGACTGAAATAACCGTAAGGAATAAGCGCCACAACCCTGCTTTGAGGAAACAAGACTAAGTAGGCTCCAAGAACTCCAGAAATGGCTCCGCTTGCTCCTACCATGGCCACGTGGGAACCTGCCTGAATGAACACTTGGGTGCAGGCAGCGCAAATTCCCGTAAACAGATAGAACAACAAGTAACCTACATGGCCAAGACGATCTTCAACATTGTCCCCAAAAATGAAGAGAAACCACATATTGCCCAGTACGTGAGCCCATCCACCATGAAGGAACATCGAGGAAAACATCGTCTCTATTTGAGCTGCATCCAGTTGAGATAGGAATGTCGCGGGCACAAGTCCGTATGTTGAAAGAAAACTCTCCAGCTCAGGAGTAGGCATCATGCTTTCAAACAAAAATACTAAGATGCAGATCCCCATAATCAACCAATTGACTATGGGGACCTTTTCTGACGGGATGGTGTCTCGTAGGGGAAACATACGCCTTGCTCACAATTACTGTTATTTGATTAGCAAGTAAAGATTTTTCTACGAGCGCTTTCTATGCAAAGGTTCTTTCGCTTGAGGGGATGGCCCACCGCTTTGATTAGCCTTAAGCACATCGATGACGAATTGTTCCGTCAGCTGGTAAACAGCTTTGTTTAGATTGGCGTCGTCACTGAGCATCGAATCATGATAAGTGACTGCACGCACTTCCGTTCTAGGCTGCCTAAGTAGCGATACCCACTGGATCAAATTTATTTGAACATAGTTGGCAGTGGGCACTTTGTTGATTTTGATTTCCAGCAAGCCATCCACCGGCTTCATCCCCGATTTAAGCGTCTTGAATGGGAAAATCGGTATCTCCAATAGTTTGAGCTTCTGCTCCATAGCCGTATCCAAGTCGGCGGTGTTATCCGGGCAAATCACCCCATAAGCTAATCCGCGAATATTCTTTAGCGACGCCAGCATCAAATCTCGCCGAACAACATGTCGTCGAGTCCGTAAATCCTCAGTTGTAGTTGTTGTCGACTTCGCCGGCGTTGCTGCAGCAATCGTCGGCTCCGCCTGTCCTGACTGAAGGGAGCCAAGAGGAAGAGCTGCAGCCAGCAAAACTGCAAGGGCATACAATCGCTTCACCTTCATAACAGTCGCTCCTTTTCTGCACTACTGATTAATTAGCAGGATGATCATTGCTGCCCAAAAGCTTACCATGATTGCTTCGCAGTGATCACCGTCGGAACACCGCCAAATAGCCAATCATTTCAGTAACGATGGGGCATAAATCCAACCTTCTAGAAGCACATTTAAATCATCGCTGGCAAGCGCATCCCGGTAGAGGTGCGGTGCTGTTTTCCAGGCCGCGCTTGCATAGCAAGCTACGACTGCATCAAGGGCGTGGTCGTTCTCAAGAATCACTCGTTCTATGTTCTTCGGGAAGGACAATCTCGGAAGGTCCTTATGACAACTGTTGTCTCTGATTCTTGCCAGACCGGAAACAATCTCGCTGCGCTTGCTAGCTGGCTTTTGCCCACTGCCTTTGTAGCCTGTATCAGGCAATGACAAACAGTAAAGAGTCTCGCGCGGATATACTTCCAATACGGCGCAGCTGCCGTCTTTAGGGTCTTGAAAGGGCATGACGAAAAATCGGGCTGGATCGAGGGTGGCCAGCATGCGAATGCCATGAAAGGTCATCTGGGTCATTGATGGATTGCCGCGGTGAAGCGGACTTACGCCAACTCGGTGGAGACTGCCGTCAGTGGTTCTCTTGGGCTCGCTAGCAAATTCGCCGACGTCTTGAATAAAATCGTCAAATGTGGAGAAGGCAATATATTCAGCCACTTCTTGCCACGACTGAAAGCCTCTTTCTTGCCTTTTCATCTTCAGGTGCTCGAGAAAAGAAACGGGTAACGAGAAGGGAAAATCCAGGCCGACAACGCTCAGACTAGCTATCTCGTTTAATTGCTTCGCCAAAAGATGGCTGCCACAATGGTTCAAAGAAACAATTTCAAGACCAAGATTGGTCAATGAACCTAACGCCAGCCAAGTGTTATTCGGAACATCTTTGGCGCCGCTATAGTCAACTCCGGCACACATTGCCTCCCTACCGACTTCCCTCATTTAAGCTGAAACTCCTTGGAAATTTCCACAACCTCATTATTACCCAGTAAAATAACCTGGTTGCCCATAGGTGTGGATTATGAACAAGCAATATTTATACCTCCCATTTTTGATCGCCTTGACTTTCTTTGCTTCAAAAAGCACAGCCCTGGCATATAAATTTGTCGAAAAAGACGGAGAGGGCACGCACGTCAGGGCCCCGTTCGTCCACGTAGATGTAGGCAGTCCCGACCAAGACGGCAAACGTGTGCGGGTAAAGGCTCCTTTCGTCAACGTAGACAATCCGCCCGGGTCAGGAAACGCGCAGGTGAACGCACCCATGACTCACGTGACACGAGATGCGCAAAGCGGCACCACCAATGTGAAAGCACCTTTTACAAAGGTAGATAAACCGACCAATGGTACTGAAATATCAACTCCAGTTTCGACTGGAACCGAATACTCAAACACTAGCAAAGGCGTAAATGTAAACGCGCCTTTTGCAAGAGTACAAACCAATGGCGCCAACCGTAACGTGCACGTCAAAGCACCGTTTACCGACGTTCAGAGATAAGCTAACTCCTCTCAGAGAACGTTGGCTTTAAAGAAGGGTATGCCCAGGTGCAACAAATGATGCGATTCCTTCTTTTTCTTAATCACTACGGGCTTTTCAACTCTGGTTTCGACTCTGGTCTCAACCGGTTGTTCGATCACTTGCTTTTCTACTGTCGTTGTCCTATTGGGCTGCTGAATAATTACCATGTCACCGGCATTATCCTGGATCAACACTGGATTGTCCGGCGTTCTTTCGATCGTCGTCCGAGTTTCCACTACTGAAGAAGGCTCACTTGTGGTGAATTCCTTGTATTTGATGATTTCAGTATCAGTCGCGTTGGCAGCCGATGCCAGCCAGATCAGGCTGATAGCAGGCAAAGCAGCTCTTAAGCCTCTATTAAGTATCATCCCTCCGACCTCCATTGTTCTTAATGGATCCTGCTGCAATTGGACGTCTCCGAGGAATAGTTTGTTTCCGGAAAGGGAAGATCACAATGAGAAAGACCAGCGCTTTACCGCAATTTGCGTAAATTGGCTAACAATTCCCGGACATAGTTAAGGAGGATTGCTATTAATGACTCTGTCTCCCGGCGACTTTGGCGCATCGTTTAAAGGCTTCTTGGAACAAATGACCGCTGAAGCCAGCAGCGAAGAACCGGTTTTCTTTAAGCACCTGCAAACCCACTTTGACTGCGATCCGACAACTTTGCCGATTATCGGCGAAGGTTTCGAGGACTTCGAACACGCCAATGTTCACTTGGCCCTTGAAGAGTATTTGAAGCAGGAGAACCGAGAAACCAAAATTATCGGCGTGATGGCCCACGACATGCTCACAAGCAACTTGTCCTCCCTCATGGCTCCCAGCCGGGCGAGCCTCATGGGCAGCATCGGCGCGAAAGAGGGTCCTGTCCAATACGTCAATGTTGAGGCTGGTCACGAAACTATTTTGACGTGCGTCAAATCTGGATTGTACTTAATCAGCCAGTCAGAGAAACGCTTGGCCGTTTTTCTTAAAGCGCCAGGCGAAAAGATCTTAGGACAGAAAGGGAAAATTGAGGTAATAGCACCGGACAAGGATGAAGCTCAACGCTTTTTGGCCGAAATCCGTTCGATAAAAAACAAGAACAGCATTTACAGAGGCAAAGTCATCTCCGTTGGCAGTGCTTCTACTCTGCGATCTCCCGAGATAAAGTTTCACCATCTAACAAAAGTAGAACGCAAGAATATTATTTTGCCCGATGGATTGCTGGAACGTATCGAGCGGCAGACAATCGGATTCTCCAAGCATAGCCAGAAGCTTCTGGCCGCAGGGCGCCATCTAAAACATGGGCTGCTGCTCTATGGACCTCCGGGAACCGGCAAAACTCTCACTGCTATGTATCTAGCCAGCGAGATGACTGACAGAACGATAATCCTTTTGACCGGCAGAGGCCTTGGTGCAATTGAGCAATCGTGCAATCTGGCCCAAACATTGCAACCGGCGACGATAATTCTAGAAGACGTCGATCTTGTAGCGGAAGATCGCAAGCGCATCGGCGGCACAGGCCCACTTTTGTTCGAGCTCCTCAATGAGATGGACGGCTTGAGAGATGATGCTGACATTCTTTTCTTGTTGACCACCAATCGCCCGGATATTCTGGAACCGGCATTGGCTGCCCGGCCGGGGCGCATCGATCAAGCCTTTGAAATGCCTTTGCCCGATGATGGATGCCGCAGACGTCTCTTCATTTTATACAGCAATGGTCTCACTATGGAAATAAAAGACTCGAATCGCTTCATTCAGAAAACAGAAGGGGCAAGCCCGGCATTTATCCGAGAACTCTTTCGCCGCGCAGCTCTCTGTGCTGCAAACGACGGTGAGGAATTGATCGTTAAAGACCAGCATTTAGAGGAAGCCCTGTACGAGCTGACCGTCCAGGGCGGCGATTTGACCAAGAGCCTCTTGGGTTTTCGCACGTTCGGATTTCAGTCCGGTAATCGTGCACCGGCTAACGCCGAGTCCTAGTGGGCTAACGCTGCTCTGATGCCAAACATAATTGCCTGACGAGCCGCGCTCTTGCCCTGATGCTTCACTTGCGTTTCGATTGGATGAGCGCGCGGATCGTTACCGATCATTGGCTCGCTGGCAAGATTAGAGTTGGGAATTATGTTTCCGTTAGCGTCACGAAACTGTTCGTGTTTGTCATACATCGGCTTACCGTAATCTGAATAGACAGCGACATCGAACTTCTCGTAGGGCTCAAACGGACGTGCTGCCATGCGCTGATGCATGACCACGTCAACCGGCTTCAAATTTCCCTGGTCGACTTTGCCGGTGGCTGCATCTACGGCACGCTGGTTGATGAAGAAGTCTGAATTGGGCCGGTGCTGAGCTTCGTATTGAATATCGAAGCCCTGCATCTGGCTTCTCTTATGTTCCGCCGCACCATGATCTTGAATATGAGCAAGCTGTATCTGGGAAAATAGCGCCTTTTTCTGGTCCAAACTCAAGTCGTGAGCCTGCCAGATCTTATTTAGCTCAAAAGCCAGGCGCAGTTCTTTGGCTAGATCTTCTGAATGCCAGTAGCCAGGCATACAGGTAAGAACCGTCCCGTCACTGGCCAAAATAAACATCTGCAAATTATGCGGGCCGGCGCCATTTGTCGTATCGACTGCATTTTCGTCCGGTCTGTGTTTACCGGAAGCCCCGGCATAGTGTTTTCTTGATATGTCCTTATAGCCGCAGACGAAATCGTCTTTTAGCATTGAGAATGTTGGGTCGGTGGAGAGCGACACGGCTCTCAAGCTATTGCCGGCACTTCAAGTGGCGCCGTCAATTTTTCCCAACATATGCACCCAAAAAATCAGTTTTCCTTGTTGCTGGGCCGCTTCTTCGGCTTTATCCAGGGACTTGTACCAGTTAATATCTGAGGTGAGCTCATGGACGCGCTCACTGCAAACCGCACCCTGTAGAAGCTTTTCGGCATCGGCAGGCCCGGTTGAAATGGAACTTATTAATACTAAACAGCCTACCAGGAGATTCTTCAAATTGCGCATGGGCCTACTCCTCCCAGAATATCGTCCTAGAGTACCATTCCCCCGTGCAGTTTTCGTGGATCTCTAAGGTTATTTCTGACCGCTCCTACTGGTGCTCCCCTACGGATCGCTCTGCCTCTTTGGCCAGAGCCGTCAATCCGCTAACACCACCAAAGCTCATACTTTGCACCGCATTCGATGGCACAATCACGGTTGAAGTTCCTCCGGATTTCATCACTTCATAAAGCATATTCATACCTCGCAAGTGCAAGGCCATCGGATTGGCGTCATAAATTTTGCCGGCATCGGCAAAACGCTGGGCAATGGTCAATTCGCTCTGTCCGAGCACCATCCGCGCTTCTCCTTCGCGATCCGCTTGAGCAACGCGGCTCATGGCGTCCTGCAACATATCAGGGATCTTGATGTCGCGCATTTGCACAGACAATACTTTCACTCCCCAGGGTTCAGTTTGTTCATCCAGTGTTTTCGTCATTTGGGCATCCAATCCGGCTCGATCGGAGAGAACCTGGCTTAAATCACTGCGACCGATGATGTCTCTCAATGCCGTTTGAGAAACGCCGAGAACTGCCGCCGTGTAGTCGCTAACTTCCAATACTGCTAGCTTCGGATCGACCACACGCCAGTAAATCACCGTGTCGACGTTAACCGGAACATTGTCGCGAGTGAGAGTCTGTTCGGCCGTCACATTGCTGGTAACAGTGCGCATGTCTACCGTAGCCGGCGTCGTCTCCAAATAGGGGATGAGAATGAAAATCCCCGGTCCGCGCACCCCGGCGAAACGCCCAAGCCTCAAGACAACTTTTCGCTCCCATTCACTGCACAAGCGAAGCATTGCTCTGAGAGTAATGACGACAAAGACCAAAAAGGCGAAAAACAAAAAACCTTCCATATTCTGGATACTCCTCCGATTCGTTTGCCAAAACACGGGCGCGGGCCATCAGCCTACCATTAGAAACAGCCTGAGCAATGACTGACAACCTCCAAGTCAGGCTAAACCGTGTACTATTGGCGATGTAGAAAGGGAGGGTCAAGGCTTATCAATGGACATAGGTAAACTGCCGAAAGACGTTGCAAAACTGGCGGATCTACTACGAGTGCCGCACGACAGCAAAATATCGCTTAGCAAAGACTACTCGACAAAACTAAAGGTCTCCGGTCTGAGCAAGAAAGGTGCCAAGCTCCTCTTGGAAGAGGGCATACCTGTATTGGCCGAATACCAGAGTAAACTATATGCTCAAAACAATTATGCTCTGCTCATAGTGCTACAAGCTCTCGATGCTGCCGGCAAAGACGGCACGATCAAGCACGTCATGTCGGGAATGAATCCGCAAGGGTGTCAGGTGACCAGTTTCAAAGCTCCCTCTAATGAAGACTTAGACCATGACTACTTGTGGCGCTGCTTCAGGAAATTGCCGGAGCGGGGCAATATCGGTATTTTTAACCGCTCATATTACGAAGAAGTTTTAATCGCTCGCGTTCATCCCAAAATTCTAGACAAACAACAACTACCGGATCATCTGAAGGACAAAAACATCTGGAAGCGCCGCTTCGAAGAAATCAATAATTTCGAAAAGTATTTGGTAAACAATGGCATCATCGTCCTCAAATTCTTTCTCAACGTCTCAAAGGGGGAGCAGAAAGAGCGCTTTCTAGAACGACTCGAATTACCTGATAAGAATTGGAAATTCTCATTAAGTGATGCCACTGAGCGCTCCTATTGGGACGACTACCATAAGGCTTACGAAGACTGCTTCAATCACACCAGTACTAAATGGGCACCCTGGTACATCATTCCAGCAGACAACAAACCCTTTGCTCGGGTAGCAGTCGCCTACATCATCGGCAGAACGCTCAAATCGCTCGACCTCAAATACCCTACCGTGAGTAAAGCACAAAAGGAAGAACTTCAAAAAGCAAAGTCTATTCTCATGAACGAGAAGTAGTAATCACGATTGAGAGCTTGCTTCCAGAGCAGCCGTTCCGTTACTACGCATTTCTTTCAGTCGTCTACCAATATCCGCTCGAACAGCGTCCCGTAGCGCTGCAGCATTGTGGTGATAGTCGTTCGGGTATACCGCCGGCAACACGCTCACCCGGATGACACCTCTAGGGTGCGGCATTTTTGAATACTTAGGAAGAATCGCTGCCGTCCCCTCGATCGCAATCGGCACAACCGGCACGCCGCAGGCAGTCGCCAGTCGGAACGGACCATCTTTGAAGGTTAGTAGCTCGCCACTTTCGGATCGTGTTCCTTCTGGAAAAATGACAACAGACACCTTTCGCTTGAGCCATTCCGTACCTTGTCTGAACATGCGCCGCCCACCGCTTACCGATTTTGCAACCAAGCAAACGTCTCCACCCATGCGCATAATCCAACCAATGGCTGGGATTTGAAAAATTGAGCGCTTCGCAATCCATTTAAAGTTACCGGGCAATCCGCAAAGAACCAGGATGTCGATCACTGACTGATGATTGGCCACTATCACGCACGGTTGGTTCATCCGGAGGTTGCTCAAGCCCTCAAACCTACATTGAATGAGGGGATTAGCAACGAGGAACTTGTGGACGCACCAATTGCTTAGACTATGCAGAAGGAGCCGATCTCGATCGAAGAGTAAGCTCACCAACCAGATAAAAGCGAACACTGGTAAAAGGGCGATTGCAATCAAAAAGAAGGAGATACCAGAGAAGATGGATAAGGCCAGGAAAGCAGGCTGTGAGACACTCTCCTTCAACGGAAGTACGTGTGGTTTCCTCAGAGTTCTAATTTCCAACATTCGATCCTGCCCTGAAACCCAATGCCCTACCTAATAAATGCTATACCCGCTCTTAATGTCGCTCAGAGCAGTATGAAAGTTCCAACAGAAATCCGACTTTTTCGACTGCCACTTCGACTGGACCTCCTCTTTAGTAGACCATTGCTGATGGGAAGGAAAAAACCTGTCGAGCTCTAGAACGCATATTTGGTATTGAGAGTAGTGGCAAAATCGGGTCCCAAGCCGGTTTAGCGATTGGTTCCCGGTTATATCGCATAGTGCGCGGGCATGATCTTTGAAGTAGAATTTGAAAAGTAGGGAAATTCGATCAGATCATGGGGTCACAATCCACCGCTTCCTTTGCGCATAAATGCCGCCTTCTTCTGACGTTGGCGCTCATTTCCATATGCCAGACGGCGCCAGGGTTTGGCCGTTCAAGTGAGGAGAACGGCTCGGCCTACCAGACTCAGTCGGGGTCAGCAGGTACCACCGCCAGACCAACCTTAAAATTGGAGGGTAAGGCTGAATTCCAGCAGTACACGAACATCGCAGCCTGGCAGGCATCCCAGAATTACAGGCAGGGGGTGGCGGCGCTTTCGGTCAAGGATTACAACATGGCCGCCGACTTTTTCAAACAAGCCGGCAGCGGCTTTGCCGTGTCTGACGGGGCCGGCAAGTATCTGGCCGAAGCTCGTTTTGCCGAGGGTCAGGCTCGTCGACTGTTAAAGCAAAATGCTCAGGCTGCCAAGCTGTTTGCTGAAGCTGTCGAGCTTTTCCGCAAGTACGACCTGAGCAGTCCTTACCTGAAAGCCGCCGTGGACTACCGCAACTCTCTTACCAAAGCAACGCCCTTGCACGGCAAAGTGGCAAAGAACGAAGCCAACCTTCGCTCCTTACCGGCTCAAATGGATATGGTCGACAAACACGTCATTCTTAAGGGCAAACTGACTAAACTCGAGGACGGAACCAAAATTGCTGCTCTAAAAGACGATGAGTTCTTCAACGGCGGCTCTAAGCGCCTATTGCCGGAGGCCGCTGGTGTAGATGTCAGCGACGGCTATGTGCACAACACGCTGTTTAAGGCGTTTGCCAAGATGAATTGTTTGGAGTGGGCCGAGCTTGGCGGAAACCTGTACACAGCGCCTGACAATTATTTCGCCCTCAAAGCCAATGGAAAAACCGCCGTTATTGGAGCTTCAGAACAATTCTGGAGCCCAGTCATTCAGCTAGTGCTGAATGGGCATCAATATGGCATTTGTATGGATCTACCCGGTATGTCTTCTTACAGCCATAATGTTCTTGTGGTCACTGATGGCCAGCACGTTTTAGCAATTGATCCAAGAACTTACGACACCTGGAAATTGACCGCATCGTTTAAAAAACGACAGCCGGAATTCAATTGGTCCAAACTTACTCATATCAAGAAACCTACGATCATCAGTGGCTCTGATGCGAATGCTCATTAGCATTCTTAACTGGTAGAGGAATTATCCCTACCCCGGGGATAGCTAACAAAATATTGCTCTCGTCTTACAATTGCTTCCGGTCAAACGAGGATCCTCAATCATGCAACCCTGCTGTTGGCACAATTTGATCCAGGTATTCATTTCAGCCATAACCTTAACCTCTGTCTGGCTTATTTCAGTTTTCAGGCCGAACCTTAAGATCAATTGCCTATCCAAAAAGAAAGAAGTTCGCCCGGACAATTCTTGCTGTGCCACCCCAAGCGATGCACTCGTGGTTCCACTGAACAAGGTCGAAGGTTCGAGCCACTGACCAATGGCAGACACGACCGGACTGTTAAGCACGGCACTTTTATCTAACTGAACCGTCGTTCAAGCTCAATTAATGGTGATTGGAGAAACGACGAGTATGAGTCGGTTACTCGGCGTTTTATGTTTTGTTGATCAGCGATTTTTCTTCAGCGAGTTTAGCCCAGACAACAACAGCAATTGCAGTGCATGCGCATCCGCTCGCCAAAAGACTTTGGCAAGTGGCCAGTGGTGAATTATAAAAGGTAATCCAGGCGCAGTTTTGCAAAGCCGGCGGAACCAACCACCAAGCTGTTACGTCATTAGCACCGGCCGCACAGGCTTTGCTAACAGGAGATCTAATCATGAGAAGCAATATGATCCTCTCTATGGGGTTATTAGTCTCAGGTCTCGCTTCGATATTTTCATGCCATCAAGCAAAAGCACTTGATGCGGTGCAGGAAAAATCTAGCGTGGTAGAGAAAACTACAATGGAAGGGAATCCTACCATCATTCAACATGTCGACAGCAAGATGGAACCTACAGTCGTTCAGTCTCGTACGACCACGGATCCTGAGACCGGCGAGAAACAAAGGGTCGTCGAACCAATGGTAATGGAACGCCACGACAAAGTGCTAGACACCACCATCATTCAACCTGGTGTCAATGAGATGAAAAGGACAACTCAAGAAGTGACTACTTCTTCTTCAGCCAGCGTGGTTCATCATTCCATGGCAATGAGGAAGACCAGAGCGCCCAGCCATTTTTATGTTGCGAAAAAGAAAAGTTCAGGAGCTCGCAGAGTAGCTTATGGTATGGGGCATCACTCTGCTTCCTCTGCAACGAAGCAAATCATTCAGACAACAGAAATCGAGCGTCGACCGATGGTCAAAGAAACTATCATTCAAAACGCACCGGACAATAATCCACCAGCGGCTCCGCAGGTGATTCAAAAAATAGACTCTCAATAACACTGAGTCTGCTTGAACCAGAGGAAATATTTCTCGAATCTTTTTTCTTCTCAAGAAAAAACCCCTCCAACTCAATCTAGTGGTTGGAGGGGAGAACATTTCTGTTCTTTTTCGAACCTCTGCCGACTTAAGCCGGCGGGGTAGAACCTTTTCGGTTCTTTTCAGCGATAACGACAATTCTTTGCAAGGGAAAGTTCCCAGAGTTTAGTCCGCTTCAACCGGAGCCAATCTGAACCTTGGGAACTGTTCAAGAGGCTCCCCGTCTGCCTCACCAATGAAAAGTGCAATAAAAGGAGAGTTATGCGACAAATTCATCTCAGATTGCTATTCGCATCGTCGGTCCTAGCCTTAAGTTCTTTACTTCAGGTACAGGTTTGTGCCGATGAGGCCGCACCAGCGGTCGCTGCAGCTGGCCCGGAACGCAAATCAGACGTTCAAAAAAGCAGCCAGAATAGCCCAAAAGATCAACAAAACAATGAAGAAACGGCTAAGGCAGCCAATAAAGTTCCTGGAGTAAACGTAGAGGGTAAGGATTTACAACCGCCCCCGCCCGAAGAACCAATTCACGGCTTTCACCCAATTAAGAAAATGTTGCAGCCTGTTGTTCAGCTAGAGAAGAACAGCGTTCAGCTTGAGCAACAGATCATGAAATTAGAAGGACCAATAGCCGGCTTGCAACCGGCCATGCTCCGCCTGCACAATAAAATGGGTGCCATGCAAGGTCATATTGACGATGTTGGCAAGCGTATCGACGGTGTTGGATCACGCGTCAATGACGTTGGCACACAAATGAAGGGCATCTCTAGCCAAATGACTGCTGTACGTGGCGATATAAGCGACGTGCGCAAAGAAATAGGAACGTTGGAAGGTCCGATCAAAGATCTCCACAAACCCCTGTCGGAAGTTTCCCGGCCTTTGCTGAACGTCGAGCAGAAACTAGAGAAACTGGCCGCATTGCTTACGACAGTCCTATTTGCTATATTGCTGGCCGCTGGAATCATTGCTGTCGGTACACCAATTGCCGCAATCCTTATATATAGAAACAGACGGAAGCTCTTCCCGGATATGCCCGATCGAGAATTTCCGGTAGCCAAAACAGGTGAAGGTCGATCATCATTACGTGCTTCCAAAACGTAAGACAGCGGATGGCTGATATCAAAAATCAAATAAAGCAGAGGATCTGAATATGGACAATATGGAACTGAAAGTGCGCACCGAATATGAAGGCAAGATGGAAGCTCGATTGAAAGAATTTGGTGCCAAGCTCGACGAACTGCTGGCCAAAGGAGACGCGGCCAAAGGACAGCTCTCTAAGAAGGTGGATGAACTGAAGCAAAAGCAAGCGGAGTTGAAACAGAAATTGGCGAGCCACAAACAGGCTAGTGGAGAAGCCTGGCAAGAATTAAAACCAGGCTTGGATCGAGCCTGGGAAGACCTGGGCCATGCATTCAATGAGCTCAAGCAAGCCTCAGAAAGAGCTGTTGGTAAATTGCACAAATAGCATAGTAACTTAATTACGGAACTAAAAGATCCACGCGGCGTCTAATCAACCTACCTAATGAATTGAGCATCGAAAGAGAGCTCTCAAATCGGAGGTTGTATGGGGATACTTAGTTTCATTCTGTTTTTAATCGTAGCGGCATGTTGTGCTTATTTGGCCGAGCGTCTGGTTCCCGGTGTGATTCCAGGGGGATTTCTCACTTCTGCGATCGTCGGTATCATCGGCGCCTGGATTGGAGGAACTCTCATAGGACATGTGGGCCCGGACCTTGCAGGAGTTGCTTTGATACCCTGCATCGTTGGCTCCGCACTTCTTGTCTTCCTCTTATCGGTTCTCTCTAGAGGATTTGCCGGACGACAAGTTTGAGCCCAACGTCGGCCATCTCTCAAAGAGCCGTAACCCTTGTAGGTTACGGCTTTCATTTTTGCTTGCCTCTTTACCCTTTCCTGCTTCCCTAAAAACTTTTCAAGAAGTCATACTGACAGGACACAACGCTCAGAGGTCCGAAGATGCCAAAACTCAAATGGAAAATCGCGGCAGTAGGCGGTGCCACGTTTTTCGTGGCCTTTTGCCTTTTCAGCATGGT
>PSRH01000245.1 GCA_003175915.1 Candidatus Melainabacteria bacterium
ATACCCAGGAGCAGTCGGTTCAACGGCTGGCGTTGAGGGGATATCATTCCCAATATTCTCATTAGACATAGTAAGAACCTCACATTTTGGCGAGCGGAAACCCACTGCAATCCTTCGTGGCACAGACACGACAAGACAGCATGAGCTGAAAAGTCATGACATGCGCCGTCAAAGATGCCGGATTAAGACCCGCATGCTTAGCAGCATGCGCGCCGTTAACCTAGCCAGGCTCTGACCTGCAGTGGCAACATATTTGGCCTTTCGAAAGCGGCAAACATCGGGCTGATCGCAACCGAATGTAATACCGATTAGTAAGGAAGGCTTTGTCGGACGTCTGAATTCTAGCTTCGAACCATATTCAAGTCAAGAGCCTGATGCTGTCTATCTTAGAAGGCCTGCGCATGGAAGGCACATCAAACTTTTGATAATAGCGGCATTTCGAGATCGAACAACATGCAATCTATTTACATATCGCTTGCAAATCGATAACTGGTCCATAAAGTTTGGAAGTTAGACTGACTATACATCATTGAGGATGACTCCCATGACCCAAAAGTTCTACCTAGGAGTCTTGATTCTTTTCGTTGCCGTTTATCTTTGTCAGCCAGCCGCATTTGCGTCGACTAGCTCGCAACGTTGGAACGAATTGAATGGTACCGCAGATGCAATGTATCAACGCGGTCAATATCAAAAGTCGCAAGAGGTCTGGCAACAAGCCCTTTTGGAGGCAAAGAAACTTGGTCCCTCCAGTCGCGAGTTAGCCACTACATATTCCAATCTGGCAATGGTCGAGACCTCGCTCGGACATCCTGAACCTGCACTAGAACTGCATCGCAAGGCAGTAGCGATGCTACGGTCTACAACTGGCAACGAATCAGAGGCAACCGCTGCGGCGCTAGTCAATGAAGCGGAGTGCTTGCGGGGTCTCGAGCGCTATTCTGAGGCCGAACCATTATATAAGAACGCACTTACGATCATCGAAAAAGGTAAAGATGAGCATAACGCGATTCTCACGCTGAATAACTTAGCTCTCTGTTACCACAAGGAAGGTAAGTTGAAGGAGTCTGAAGAAGCGTTTGGGCAAGCACAAAAACGAGCAGAATGTTCAGGCGGGAAGCAAGACTCGCTTCTAGCAGTCATTTGCATAAATATGGGTAGTCTCTATGAGGACGAAAAAAAACTTCCCGAAGCAGAAAAGAGCTGGCAACGCGCTCTATCCATTGAGAAAACGGACCAGAATGCCAATGCCTTCGGAATCGCGGTAACCATGAACAATCTTGCATTGCTCTATGACACTCAGAAACGGACGGATGAAGCCGGCAAGCTTTTTAAAGAATCTCTCGAATTGGTAAAAGCGAACCTTGGTACCGGTAGCGGTCCTTTTCAGACCGTCTTTATAAACTATCTAGCTACGCTTATCAAAAGCGGACGCAAATCCGAAGCAGACAGTCTACTGCACTATGCAACCGCTCACAACCCAGCTACCCTGGCAGAAGCAGTAGAGCGTATGGATAAGGATCCGAAGTGGGCAGAGCAGCAGCTCAAGTCACTGGACTTCGCTTCAGCAAAGGTCTATCTTGCCTATCTTTATTTCACTCGAAAAGTGATGGTGCCAGATGCATCGAGGAAGGTCGATCGGCTCATGAATGATGCCATCGCACAAATGCCAGATACGCGATGGAGTCCGAGCGACTCTGTAGATCAGAGTTATCATTACAGCGACCTAGTGACACTGCTTGAACACCTTCGTTTGATTACTGACTATGAGCAAGTTGGAATAACAGCTCCTGAATCAATTTTCAAACGCTATCCGGTGGAAGCCTTTGATGCGTTTGGACCGCGATGGTATTGCATGAAAGACGCTTACTTAAACATCGAATTCGATCCGAAAGAGGACATAAGCCGGATCCATGCTATAGCGAGATTTAAGCAGATTCTTAGCGATATGCGCGGAGATCCCGAATGGCCTGGCACTATGCAGTGTGGTTACGGCCGAACCCGCGTCCTGACAATAATGAAAGCGTCCATAGCACCCCAAGTCTTTCTTTCAACGGGAAAAGTCAAAGAAGATCCTAATTCCCTTTCGACCGAACGCTTCCTGGAGTTTTGGTCCAATCAGGAGCTTTGGAACAAAACGAAATACAGAGAGTGGTTAGGAGCCACAAAACAAGCAAAGGCTGCGCTAGCAACACACTATGCTCAGCGTTTTAGATATTCACCGCAAAAAGCGCAAAAATGTGCAAAAGAAGCTATTGACGCGATCAACACTGCTTATTTCCCTTGCTATGCAATGGAGGGTCCTAAAAAAATTATCGCGAGCAAGGTGTACAAAACGTTTCACCGCAATGGTCTAACGTTGAGTCAAATGGAACGCGCTTTACACGGCAAAAAGCTCAGCAAAGATGAATTGCGAGATGCGCTACGCCTGGCAATTCTCAATGATGGATCCACTGATGTCATCAAATGGATCCTAAAACAAAAACCGCCACTGACAGGAGACCTTGAACCCGCATTGTTTACCGCTGTCGGAAGGCCGGAGGTCATTGACTTACTCATAAAATCGGGGGCCAACGTGAATGAAGCAAATGAACTTGGAAAGACTGCTCTCATTCAAGCATGTCAGTTCAACTCTCTGGAATCTGTCAAAAGCCTGCTCGCCGCCGGAGCAAAACTCCGGGTTTCAATGAGTAACAAACTTGGAGAATTTGATCATAGGATTACTGGCGGCACTGAATACAATTACACAATTGGCGGCCGCACGCCGTTGATGTATGCTGCACTATTTTCCAGCTATCCGGTGATTCGATATCTGATAGATCACGGAGCAGACGAGAACCACGTTGATTCAAGCGGGGCCACGGCCAAAAAATATCTTGCCGAAAATAAACTCCTCTCGAAAGCGGAGCGCGATAACCTGACTAGATCGTTGCGCTAGATGTGAATTGGGCTTAGAAGGTTGCGCTCCTCAACTAAACAAGTTCGCATCTCGTGCGGATGCAACGAACCAGTTCAATAATCCAGGCAAAAGTAGTCCTGCTACTATCAGCGCAACTCCAATAGCAATCCTCTTACCAGGCGTGATGGAAACCGGCATGCCTAGCAAATCGCTGACGGTTATTCTAACGAATAGCCCGTGCAAGAGAATTACCGCGCCGGTAAGTGCCATTCCCACCTCACAGAGGCTAGAGACGATACCGAGAAGAACTTCCAGGTTGGCCAGGTTATTCACCCTGACAGTACCTGCAGTGTTTACTCCCGTTACGACGGTAACATCGGCACCTTGAGGTCCAATTGTGCCATTAGTAGCACCTTCCAATCGGGGCGCGTCAGGGTTTTCGATATTTGAAATTGCCTCGTTGCTACCGCGAATCAAAGCAGAACTAACAGGCGAAACAATTGCGTATTCAACGGCAGTGGTTGCTGCTTCGTACGACTCGCGCTTCTTAATCAGGTGCTGGCAGCGTTCATTTGCGCACAAGGCTGTCAATTCCCTCACTTCTTGTCCTGAAATAATTTGCGCATTAGAAGGCGCTTTCTCCACCAGGCTAAGAGAAGCTACATATTCCTCACGTCCTGGCTTCCATTTCGAGACGAAATGCTCGAGATCGGCACTAACTGAAGCAGATCTTGGTACTTGTATAAACGGCCCAATCTCTGAATGATTCCTTAGAAATTCGCACGTGTCCGTATCTCCAGTATCCAGTGGAAATTCATAGAAGCGCGGTGCGCTGACATACGGGGAAACTATGTAGATTTCACTGTTGATCATAGGCTGTGGACCATGTATCCAGAGAATGGCACCTCCTTTACTCTCACCGGCAAGTTCAGCCGCCTTGACCAACGCTTTCAGATTATCCTGTCCACCGACAAACGAAACTGTGCCCAGACCCTTAATGCCATCGGAAAGTTGCCTGGGTTCAGCAAGACCCGCTTGCTCCTGAGAAGCAACTATCAGCGACGCCGGGACGTTGGCCGGTAATTTGGCCAGCGCGGTTTGCAATTCCTTTGAGTATTTCTGCATGCTGGAAGAACCATCGAGGACAACGATGAGATGCTTCGGCACATCGGCTGCTCTTCTAGCAACCTCTTGCACCACGTACATAGGCTCAATCGGTTTGGTACTTTCATCGTTGTCGGATTTTTTCCGTTTCAGAGCACTGGCGATACTGTCGAGTTGATGCGGTAAAGATTTCGATCCATCAATCATCACCATAACTTGTTGCGCCGGCTTCTCTTTCTCTTCTCGGAGCTTCTCCTCTGCTTTCTCCTTCTCCTGCCGCTGCTTGAGTGCCATTGCGTGTTCGTCCAGTACAGCGACCGGCACAGACGCAGCAGGCCTGGCAGCACTAATGATCACATCAGAACCGTCCATTTGCTTGTCGGCAAAAGTACCGGAGAGGACATGTTCTTGCGCGGCAGATTTATCTTGCTTCAAATTCGCCAGGCTGGAACTTAGCTGCATATCGGAGCGCAGTCTGAGCAAATTTTCGCCGGCCAAATCAAAATTCGTAGCGATAAATTTTGGCAATACCAAAGAGGCCGTCTTTGGTCCGTCAGATTTAAGCGGAACCACGAAAGTTATACGCACCTTGAGCTCCTCGTCTTGAGGCACTGGATAGCAGTGAACCAAGGCACGACCACGGCCAAGGTAAGTTAACATCGCTGGGCTTTGATGATTGGCTTGCACCCATCCGGAAACGCCGTCAACCTTGCCGGAGACGGCGAAAGAGGCATCCTGTGGCTCTCCCTTTTCCCAGAGCGTCAATCCAGTCACGACACCATCTTGAGGCACCTTAATCTCTGCCCGTGCTTCTTGCAATTGCGTCGAGTCGTTCTTAAACACTAGCGTCCAATCGATAGTTGATGAGAGCGTATTCGGGTGAATCACGCCCGTCATCGAAGACCGTGTTAGGGACAAGTCTTTGATCCTTTCCCCAACAACATTCTTGCTGAGATAATCATCAGGCATGGATGAAAGATCGTTGTTGTTAATATCCCGATAGCTGTAAGGCTTACCAGTTACAGCAAAGTAGAGTTCGTGCTGCGAGCTGGATTTAAGAGGTATGAACAGTCCCACCAATCCAGCCGCGCGGGCATCGGAACACTCAAGGCGTAATTGTTGCTCGGGATTGATCGCCCTTAGCCAAGCTAACCCTTGCCGGCGCTGATCCGGAGAATTGGAAACAGCCATCCTCTCAGCAATGCGTACCCCCCATGGCATGGCTTCCATTGTTGCGAAAATCAATATTGCAAGTAGGGCACCAACTACTGAGTGAGACGTGACTTGCGTCTGGAACTGCGGCAAGTCCCACGCCTTACCAACACGCTTTATCAAATATGTGGCCACAGCTCCTGCGCAGAGCGAGAGTGCGCTAAGAAAAACAAATCCGGTATTGAATCCGGTGCCAATTTGTGATTCCAGCTCCCTCGAACCAAAAACAACCCCCGCCAGGCATGTAAGTGCAATAGTAAGTGAGGTACCGGCCGAAATACCAAGGATAAGTCCATGTTTGCCGGTTAAGCGAATGCTGTCCTTGCAAAGGGTATACCAGACCCCAAAATTGATCGCCGGAACAGCAGCTACCATAACCAGCTCGGCCAAGGTTTCCAGCGGATGATTGATGAGCACAAGAGCCAGCCTTTTCGGACAAGAAGCAATTCCAAAAAGCATCATTAATATGGGCACTACCACTCCAAAACTCATCACGGCAAGGCCTTGCAAGCCGTGCCAGAGTTTTCGTTGATCGGCGCGCGGAAGCAGGTCCAGCGACCAATCATCTGATGGTTCAGAGGTATCCTCTGATGGTTCAGAGGTATCCTCGGCGCTCGATGCTTTTACCGGTTGCCCCAGAGCACCAGTTTTTTCCCCAATATCAGCCGACTCGTTAGTAAGTTTTGCCTTTTCGGCCGTATGCTTGCCGCCATTTCCACTATTAATCTGAGCAAATATTGAAAGCAGCGTTTCGACGCCGATCTTTTCCTGCGCTCTCTTTTTGCTGCGAGGCTGGACGGCCGCTGCCAAAGCCTCTTCATTCTGCTGCTTTACCAAAGCCAATGCCATGCAACAGGCACAAGGACCTATTCCATGAAGATCACTAACACTATTATCAATACCTGCCGGTGACGTCGCATTGGTATCTTTTCCGGAGCTGGCGCTAGACATAGACAATCCCCCTAAAAATTTCGGACGAATTAGAACCACCCTCTTGCACACAACCGAATTCAATTCGGACGTGAGACGGAAGAAGGCTAGAATCGATCGCACGCGGCTCGCCGTCTGGTTACCATAACCTAGACGACTCAAGAAATATTGGAATTACGAAACCGGGCGACTAATAGTGCTCGAATTTTAACGTCGTATAATT